>NZ_CP017185.1 GCF_001729805.1 Enterobacter roggenkampii
CATAAAGTGAGAACCACAACTGGATTCCATCACAATGGTTGTTGCAGGGCAAGTAGCCAGAAATTCAATCAGCTTTGGTCGAGTAAACTTTTTACGGTAAAGCGCTTTACCATGACTGTCCTGACAATGGTGGTGGACAGAGTTTTTACCCAGATCGATATCAATAAGAGCAATGTTTTCCATGATGGCTCTCCATTTTAAACCAGTTCACAAAATACAGCTGTGAGGGAGGGAGTGGGCCTCTCATTAATTATTGTACTATAAGGGCTTCCCGAACAGTCAACGCGGGTGTTTAGGGGGGGCTGTCTTGTTTTTCAGTCAAAAGCCAGGTTGCATAGGTCTTCGCAAACAAAGAATAAATCTTCTTACGAATGACGCGTCCAGCTTGCTCGTGATTTTACATCAGAAAAATAAAAGTAACCATCAGTATGTTTACTTTTATAAACGTAATTGTCGCTGGTTTTTTATTTATCTTCTACCTTTCCATTTTTATTATTTTATAAAAAAGACTGCTGGGGTGTTTTTTTGGTTATACCTTTTTTCTTCAATTATTTCTTCTCATCAATACAGTGATACGAATTTTGCTAGTGAGTTACATTATTCGAATGTTTATATCCGCCATGTATGAATATTAACTGACCTGGTTTCATTTTTCTATTTCTTATATGATTATTTATTTCCTGTTTGAGGATTTATAGCATGAGCACCAGAAGCCTTGATTGGATTTTAAAACTCAAGATCAACATTGAAAGCACTACTCAGCTAGAATAGTAAGATAAGGAGTACTCCTTACACGAAATATGAAGAAATAAAGCTGGCATCTTTTTCCTAAGAGAGTGTAATATGATGAAGTAAATCCTTATCAAAAATTAGAAAGTGAGGTCATATGTCTGAAGTACTCAAATCGTTAAACAATATCCGCACTCTTCGCGCCCAGGGCCGCGAACTACCTTTAGAAGTACTTGAAGAAATCCTCGAAAAGCTCAATGTTATTGTTGATGAGCGTCGTGAGGAAGAATCATCCAAAGCTGCCGAACTGCAAGTTCGCCAGGAGAAACTTGATGCTCTGCGTAAGTTAATGGAAGAAGACGGTATCAACCCAGAAGAGCTGCTGGGCTCTTTCCAGGCTAAATCTTCGGCAACTAAGAAAATCCGTGAACCACGCCCGGCTAAATACTCGTTTACTGACGAAAATGGCGAAACAAAAACGTGGACTGGCCAGGGACGCACCCCAAAAGCTCTGGCAGAACAACTTGCTGCCGGTAAAAGTCTTGATGATTTCCTGATTTAAACGGCGCTCTTGCAAAGAGCAGCAACCTGATAGTATTTGATGATAAATCAGTCAACGGTACCGCCCATGAACGTATTCAAAGGTTGTCATTTTAACCGGGACATCATTCTGTGGGCAGTACGCTGGTACTGCAAATACGGTATCAGCTATCGCGAGTTGCAGGAGATGCTGGCCGAACGGGGTGTGCATGTAGATGCACTGCTGCAAAAATGGGAATAGAACAAACGCCGGCCGGGTGATTTTACATTATATTTCAAAAACTCGGCTCACCAGACGCATCTCGCCCATAGGATGGCCGAAGTAAAAGTTTTCCTCCTGTCCTTTACGCAGTACGCGCATAAACTCAATCACTTCAATGGTGGCGTAAGCGGTTTTCATTGATTTTAACCCCAGCGTGGCGTTGATAATTCGTTTCAGTTTGCCGTGATCACATTCAATCACGTTGTTCCGGTATTTTATTTGCTGATGCTCCACATAAGGTGGGTAGTTTCAGCGTGTCGAATCATCCCCGTGCGAAGACGAGAGCCTTGGTGAATGGCTTGAGAGAATAACCGGCGCCTCAAGCTTTTGTGCCGTTATTAACGGGCTGAACGGATGGTCCGACTCTCTGGTTCAGAAGATTAACGGGGATTTCAATAAAGAATGGGTAGAAAAATACGGTATTCCGAGCTAGGTGATTTATGTTTACAGTTTCATGGGGCGATACAGCCTGACACCCTTTGGTATTCACAAAGATCAGGAGCATACGTTTCTTTACCACTTCGGCCCCGGAATCAAAAAAGCAGGGGTGTGGGATCCGGCCATAAAAGACATTGCGCTGGTTATGAAATCTGATTCCTTTAACCTTCTCCCGGGCGACGGAGGTCACTCTGCACCCGGGGGATGCATTATTTATTCGACAGAACTGGTATCATGTTATGGAAAACTCGTAATTTTCCGTCACGCAAGGTATTGCTCCTTATTAAATCAAAAGATCACAATTACTGACGTCTTTTTTGTGTAGTGGATCGGTAATTAAGGACACCTCGAAATCCTGTTAATGTTAAAATAGTAAAAATGAGGTGATGCATGATTAAAACTCGTCGGACTAAACGCACCTTTTCTCCAATGAAAGAATCAGATCTCGCATCATACTGATAGCGCAGGCAGTTCCGTGGCAAAGCAGAAGTTCAGAATCACTAACTGGAGGACCTACAATAAAGCCCTCATCAACCGTGGTTCCATCACTTTCTGGCTCGACGATGAGGCCATTCAGGCCTGGTACGAGTCAGCAACTCCTTCACCACGAGGCAGACCTTTGCGTTATTCAGACCTTGCCATCACGACCGTTCTGGTCGTTAAGCGCCTTTTCCGGCTGACCCTGCGGGCTGCGCAGGGTTTTATTGATTCCATTTTTGCCGTGATGAATGTTCCGTTGCGCTGTCCGGATTACACCAGCGTCAGCAAGCGGGCTAAGTCGGTTAATGTCTGTTTCACCCCCCCACCCGGGGTGAAATTGCCCATCTGATGATTGACTCCACGGGCCTGGAAGTGTTCGGTGAATGTGAGTGGAAAGTCAAAAAGCACGGCAAAGAACGTCGTCGTATCTGGCGAAAGCTGCATCTGGCTGTTGATGGCAAAACACATGAAATCATCTGCGCAGACCTGTCGCTGAATAATGTGACCGATGCAGAAGCCTTCCCGGGTCTTATCCGGCAGACTCACCGGAAAATCAGGGCAGCCGCGGCTTACGACACCCGGTTATGCCACGATGAACTGCGGCGTAAAAAATCAGCGCGCTTATCCCACCCCGAAAAGGTGCAGGCTACTGGTCCGGAGAGTACGCAGATCGTAATCGTGCGGTTGCTAATCAGCGGCTGAACGGGAGAAATGTCCGGTGGAAATGGACTACAGATTATAATCGTCGCTCAATAGCCGAAACAGCAATGTACAGGGTAAAGCAGTTGTTCGGCGGTTCGCTGACGCTACGGGACTACGACGGTCAGGTTGCAGAGGCTTTGGCCATGGTACGTGCGCTGAACAAAATAATGAAGGCGGATATGTCAGAATGTGTACGTATTGCCTGAACAGTGGCCTATTACAGGAGGACTCGCCTCAAATCTGATTTATTCAACAAAGCCTATTATCAATCTTCTTTTTGCCGTGAAACGCGATAATACTATTTCGCGCCTCCGTGTTCTTTGACTCCTTTGGAGGCTGAAACGGGGGAGAAAAAAGAGTATGAACCGTACCCGGTTTTCGGGAGACTAAACTCTCAGTGAAAGGAGACCCGAAATGACATCCAAACGAGCAAATCGTTACCCACCAGAGCTGCGTGAGTGTGCTGTCCGAATGCTGCTGGAACAGCGCAGTGAATATCACTCGGAACACGCTGCCATCAACTCCATCGCACCCAAAATTGGTTGTAGTCCCGACACGCTCAGAGCCTGGCTGCGTCAGCGCCTAAAAGGGGGCCGTCTGGAAAAGGGAAATGTCCTACGCTAAGACTGTTTTTTTACCATCGGTTGTTAGCAAGCTGCCCAAGTGGCGGCGCCGTGCTATTTCTGCGTCCGAAACCGAGCGATTACGTACACCAAGCCGTCGATATGCACGAAAGTAAGCAAAACTACAAACGGACAGTCTGACAGTTCCGTACATCCCTTACGGTCAGGGGTTTCCACTCAATGGAACGAAATCACCCGTTAAGCTTGAAAAGCTTACGTAGGATAATTTCCGAATTCCAAGCGGGACCCTATCTGACCTGGCGTCAGATTAGAGTATACCCATACAGTACTTGTTTCCGATCGTTTGGGGAAGGCATACAACCATAATATAAATTGTCACTTATAAGAGACAATTTATATTGACTGTCTGTCACTTATAAGAGAGAATGTGAACAGGTTAAGGGACGAGGGCGGCAAGATGCCTTACACGGCGAAACGATACCAGACAGAAAACGGTGAGGTTCCATACACCGACTGGATGAAAAAATTAAGACGTAAAGATCAGACCGCGGCGTTAAAAGTGGATTCCAGAATTGCCCTCGCTATGGGCGGGAATTTTGGAGATCATAAATTCGAAAGGGATGGTGTCTGGGAATTACGAGTTGATTATGGTCCTGGCTACAGGGTTTATTCTTCAATCGAAGATGGCGAACTAATTCTCCTGCTAATTGGCGGGAACAAAAAAACTCAAACAGCCAATTTAGATAAAGCCGTAAGTTATCTGCAAGATTTTAAAAAGAGGTCAAGAAAATGACAGCCACCAAAAATGTGAAGTCGCAGATTAGCAAAAATGATTATCCGGCAGCCGTTGATCATAACGCCGCCATGATTGAAGAACTACGCGCTGATCCTGATTATGCAAACGCTTATCTTGCTAATGCCCTGGAAGAAATTAACGAGTCTGGGGGCTTAGGCGGTTTTCTTGTTGCGTTACGTCAGGTAATCGAGGCGCGAGGGGGTATTTCCGAAGCCGCAAAAAAATCTGGCCTTGCACGCCAGAGTATCTACCGCGCATTATCCCCGAATGGGAACCCGACCATCACAACACTGGCACAACTTGCAGCAGTAGCCGGTTTGCAGTTTACTCTCAGCAAATCTAGCCACTAATTTCTCAAGTTCCCCCCATAAGCGGGGGGAATTGTTCATGCCAGCAAAAAATCACCAGAATAAGGTCCTGCTGCCCGGAGCAAGCACACTTGTACGTCTCGTCAGTGAAGTCCGCGAACGGGCAAATCAGCGACTTTGGAAGAAACTGGCCGCCTTGCCGGACTGCTGGCAGACTGTCCGCGTGACGGAGCTGCTGGACATTACTGAGGGGCCGCATATTTCACCGCTGGAGCAACTGAAAAAGGGACCTGTCACCGTCAGCGGCCCGGCATTTACCGATGCGCTGGAGCGGTATATCCGGCTGCGAAACCTGGAGTTTTCCCGACTGAATTTTACCGGTCTGCCTGCTATACAACTGCGTAATCTGGCCCGTTACGCAGGCATGCCTTCGGTAAAATATATTGCGCGAATGCCACAGCAGAGAAAACTGGCCGTACTCACCGCATTCGTTAAAGCGCAGGAGACTGCGGTGCTGGATGAAGCCGTTGATGTGTTCGATATGCTGATACTGGATATCACTCGTGCGGCGAAGAAAACGGAGCAGAAAAAACGGCTCATGACGCTTAAAGATCTTGACCGTGCTGCGCTACTGCTGGCGCGGGCATGTTCATTGTTGCTGGATGAGCAGGCTGACGATGCTGAACTGAGGAAGACCATATTCAACAGCATACCGAAAATCAGCCTGGTAGAATCCGTCAGCAAGGTAAATGAGCTGGCCCGCCCTCAGAACAACAATTTCCATGACGAAATGGTGCAGCAGTACGGGCGGGTAAAGCGCTTTCTTCCGGAGGTATTGCGCGACCTGCATTTCCAGGCAGCGCCAGCCGGAGAACATACGCTGTCCGCCATTCATTATCTGACCGAACTGAACGGCTCGAAAAAGCGCATCCTGGACAATGCGCCTGAACATATTATTACCGGCCCCTGGAAACGCCTGGTATACGATGCGGAGGGCCGGATACAGCGTGACGGTTACTCGCTTTGTCTGCTGGAGCACCTTCAGGATGCACTACGTCGACGGGACATCTGGCTCGAAAACAGCGATCGCTGGGGAAATCCCCGCGAGAAGCTGTTGCAGGGGGAAGAATGGCAGGCTCAGCGGGTCCCCGTTTGCCGGGCGATGGGACATTCCACTGATGGACATAAAGGCGTGCTACAGCTGGCGGTCCAGCTGGATGAAACCTGGAAAGCTGTCGCATCCCGCTTTGAAGGAAATGCGGAGGTTCATATTTTCCATGACGGTAAACATCCTTCCCTGACTATCAGCAGCCTGGAGAAACTGGAGGAGCCACCATCCTTGCATCGTCTCAACAGTCGGGTAAGGCAGCTACTCCCGCCGGTAGAATTGACGGAACTGTTGCTTGAAATAGACGCCAGAACGGGATTTATACGTGAGTTTACGCATGTCAGTGAATCCGGGGGCAGGATCTGCACATCAGCCTGAGCGCGGTCCTGATGGCTGAGGCCTGCAATATCGGGCTGGAACCGCTGATAAAACACAATATACCGGCGCTGACGCGCCACCGACTCAGCTGGGTGAAACAGAATTACCTCCGGGCAGAAACGCTGGTCAGCGCCAATGCCCGCCTCGTTGATTTTCAGTCCACACTGGGGCTTGCTGGCCGCTGGGGGGGGGCGAAGTGGCTTCAGCTGACGGCATGCGCTTTGTCACACCGGTGAAAACCGTCAATTCAGGGCCTAACAGAAAATATTTTGGTACCGGACGTGGTATCACCTGGTACAACTTCGTCTCTGATCAGTACTCTGGATTCCATGGCATCGTTGTCCCCTGCACATTACGAGATTCCATTTTTGTGCTGGAATGCCTTCTGGAGCAGCAGACAGGGCTGAATCCGGTTGAGATCATGACGGACACAGCCGGTACCAGCGACATTATTTTTGGCCTCTTCTGGCTGCTGGGATACTAGCTTTCCCCCGGCTTGCCGATGCCGGTGAAGCGGTATTCTGGCGGGTGGATAAATCGGCAAATTACGGTGCACTGGACGAACTGGCACGTGGTTGTGCCGATCTGTCGAAAGCCGAGGATCAGTGGGATGAGATGATGCGAACCGCTGGTTCGCTGAAACTGGGCACCATTCATGCTTCAGAACTCATTCGCTCTTTGCTGAAAAGCTCGCGCCCATCAGGGCTGGCACAGGCGATCATGGAAGTGGGGCGCGTCAAACAAGACGTTGTACCTTCTAAATTATATTGATGATGAAGATTATCGTCGGCGGATCCTGACGCAGCTCAACCGGGGAGAAGGCCGCCATGCTGTGGCGAGGGCGATCTGCTAAGGGGCAGCGCGGTGAGATCAGAATCAGAAAGCGCTATCGTGAAGGGCAGGAAGGTCAACTGGGTGCACTGGGCCTGGTCACTAACGCAGTGGTACTGTGGAACACACTTTATATGCAGGAAGCCCTGAGCTGGATGCGCAGTAATGGAGAGGAAACCGGGGTTGAAGATATCGCCCGGTTATCCCCACTGATGCACGGGCATATCAATATGCTGGGGCATTATACGTTCACGCTACCGGAGGATATTTTAAAGGGGGAACTGAGAACATTAAGTTTCAATTTAAACAATTAATTACCTTCTTAGCGTACGTTTTCGTTCCATTGGCGCTCAAACCCCGTTTTGCTGATCTGACATATGTAGTGGATCACACAATCAGGACACAGGAATAACCTGTTTCCACTTTTCTTCGTAAACGTACAGCGAGAGCCGTATTGACGGGGATGTGTTATTCAGTTGGCAGTGTGACCCGCCATGGTAGCAGTTCGCTGACCCGATTGACCGGCCAGTCGGCTATGACGTCAAGTACATAGCCGAGGTAGCTTTCTGGATCAACATCGTTCAGTTTGCACGTTCCGATCAGGCTGTACAGTAGCGCTCTGCGCTCGCCACCATGGTCGGAGCCGAAGAACAGGAAGATGGTATGACCTTTATATAATCACTTTAAGTACGGCCGAAATTCTTGACAGAGGTCATAAGAGTTTTTGCGGCCCAGGCTGACCATCCGCAGCGCATTCTCAGCGATGTTGTTATCTGCTTCGGGCCAGCCATCCTCCGCGTCGTAGTACGTCAGTGCCGGCCACTAGTTCAGAGCGTACGCGAACGCCTTCGACAGCTCTGAGTGCCGCGACAGCGTTTTAATCTTTTCACACAGCCAGCTTTCCCGGGATTTCAGTCGCGGTTTAGCATTCTGCTGACGTTCGCCAAGGCGCTGTTCTGCCGGCATCCCCCGTATTTCAGCCTCAATGACATACAGTTTATCTATACGTTTAGGGCTACCTCCGTCGGCGCCGATGGCGTGCGAACGTGCACATCGTGGATCTTGCGGCGGGCGTGAGCCCAGCAGGCAGCTTCCGTTATCTGTCCATTGCGGCACAGCTCGTTGATTGAAAGTGCACCAACAGGCCAGTCCGAACATCTGCGATACTTGCGCTTATGCGTTCCAGTTATTGCTGAATTTTGCCAGTAAACGGCTTAAGACCATGCCATCTTCTCTGGCTATTGAGCAACTGGATGAGCGGTTGATTCTGGACTTCTTTTTTTACGCCGTAATAACGTCAGTGTTCAGTTTTCCGCGGAACATGAAGAACTGACAGTTAAAGCTGCGGAAGGGGGAGCTGGATGTATGGAGCATTGCTGACTTTCTACGAAAGTAACTTTTAACGCATTGTTTTATATAAATTAAATCCCATGATTTAGCATGAGATAGAATTCATGCCCTGGAGTCCCTGAAGGGGTCCTCATATAGCTGCTTGCTTCATGTGAAACAAATCTGAATTAGTACAGTAATTTCTGGAACTCGGGAAAGCTCCTTGCTATAGTTAGTATGACTAAGTAATACAATTGGGGTGTCTTGATGGCCAGGGTTACCAGCGTTACATTGGGGGAGCATTTTAATGGTTTCGTCGGAGAAATGATCGAGTCCGGACGCTATGGGAACACATCTGAAGTTCTTCGAGATGCTTTGAGGTTAATGGAGGCACGCGAACAAAGGATTCAGAATGTACGTGAGATGGTTTTGGCCGGAGTGAATGCCCCTATCAGTCAGCGTTCTATGGATGAAATCTTTGCTGCTGCGGTGAAAAATGCCGCCGTATAGATTGTCAGAGCTCGCCGATGAAGATATTTTTGGGATAGTCCGTTACACAATCCAGAATTTCGGAATAACCCAGGCAAGAAGCTATCATACAGACCTAACCCGGGTTCTGGAATTACTGGCTAAGAATCCAGAGCTGGGAAGCGAATGCAACTGGATTTGTACAGGTATGCGACGTTTTCAGTTTAAAAAGCATGGAATCTACCTCCTGGTGCTGGAAGAGGGGATATTAGTTTCTCGCGTGCTTCATCACTCTATAGACATCAATGTCCAAGATTTTCCTTCTTGATATAACACGTTGTAATTTATAATAAAACACATCACCACTACATTCAATTTAACATAACAATGATTACACGAACCAAACCTGCCAGCACAAAGCGTTATTGTCGTCTCAGCACAATTCACACGCGTCGTGTAAGCTAGGCCTTCATTTTGCTCAGCACAGGACCGCGATCTTATGTTGGTGACTATGACAGACAAAGAACTTTACCGGCTTGGTATCATTCAGCGAGTATTTGACCGGTCTTTGCTTCAGCGCGAGGCGGCAGATATTCTTGAGCTCAGCGTTCGCCAGGTACAGCGCTTGGTACGCCTGTACCGGACTGTTGGCGCGACCGCATTTGCATCGTCCCGCCGTGGCCGTCCGGCGAATAACCGGATCGATGAAGAGATCCGCTGCAAAGCTCTGGATTTGATTCGGTGCCACTATCCGGACTTTGGTCCGACGCTCGCCACGGAAAAACTGGCTGAACGTCATCACATCCAGCTTTCCGTTGAAACCGTCCGTAACTGGATGACAGCCGACGGTCTCTGGCGTCCTCATTCCCGCCGACGAACCAGAGTTTATCAACCGCGCTATCGTCGCGACTGTCTTGGTGAACTGGTTCAGATCGATGGCTCTCACCATGACTGGTTCGAAGGCCGAGCCCCGAAATGCTGCCTTCTGGTCTTTATGGATGATGCCACCGGTCGCCTGATGCACCTGCGATTCTGTGATTCAGAAAACGCGTTCGACTACATGATGGCTACACGACAATACATTGATAAATATGGTAAACCTGTCGCATTTTACAGTGACAAGCATGCCGTGTTCCGGGTCAGCGGACCGGAAAGTCGGCGTACCGGCACGACCCAGTTCGGACGGGCTCTCCGGGAACTGGCGATCGAACTGATTTGTGCCAACAGCAGCCAGGCCAAAGGCCGCGTGGAACGGGTCAATAAAACCCTGCAGGATCGCCTGATTAAAGAGATGCGCCTGCAGAATATCAGCTCGATTGCCCAGGCCAATCAGTGGCTTGAGCACTTCATGTCCGATTTTAACCGCCGGTTCTCCCGACCGGCAAAATACCCCAAAGACCTGCACCGTCCGGTCACCCAGAGTCCACAGGAACTCAATGATATCTTCGCCTGGCAGGAGCTGCGGACTCTATCGAAAGCACTGACGTTTCAGTACGACAAGATAATGTATATCGTTGATCCCACCGAAGAAAATACCCGAATAGCAGGTGAAAAAATTACCGTTTTTGATTACCCTGACGGAAGCATTGCTTTCCGACATCTGCACCGGCCGCTGGCTTATCAGGTCTTCGATACACTGGCCTGTGTTGATCAGGGTGCGGTTGTCGACAACAAACGGCTCGGAGCCGTTCTGAGGCTCGCACAGCAGAAACAGAATGAGCTGGAGGCGGAAGGAAAGCGAATGCGCAGTAAAAAAATGCCCCGCAGGCGTGCTCAGGAGCGCGTACTGGAAGAGCTCAGGGCTATTAATCCGGTTCTGGCGAGTCCACAGGATTTTAGCCCCAGTCTGAAACGATGAGCCCTTCCCTCACCTGCGGAACGGATACGGGTGCTGGCAGATGAGGGCGAAATGAACGAGCACTATACCGCATGGCAGATACTGCAGGCCGCGCTGCGCCTGGATCTTATTGAAGCGTACATTGCGCGGGAAATCACGCTGGCTGAGCTGGCACAATCCGCAGAACTCTCCCCCCGTCAGTGCATCCGTCTGGTTAAACGTTACCGCGAGTCAGGACCTGCAGGACTGCTCAGCCGCCGTCAGGGAAAGCCGGGCAATCATCAGTTAAAGGCGGATATCAAAGCTCAGGCTCTGCAACTCATCCGCTCACGCGGCCGGGGTATGAATCCGTCGGCCATCTGGCAAATACTGACCACGGAATGCGGTATTCAGATTTCAAAAGAGACTGTCCGTAAACTAATGATTGCCGAGAAAACCTGGCATCCGCGACCATCCTCCAAATCTGACGAAGACTAAAGAAGGCATTGCCCAGACTCTCCCCAGACGTCATCTCTGGCTGGCTTTGAACACGACATTTCAACATTGGCTAGACAAAACCATTGATTTATATGCATATTTATCGAAGATGGTTATATCCATGGATCATGCCTGGTTCTATCCTGAGACTGACTGAGAATACGGATGATGGTGATAACAGAATGCACTGGCACAAAATAGATTATGTGTTCTGCCACTGGTTGTGAAAAGATATCGTCTCCCAGTTCCGGGCGCCGGGTTCCGATATCATGGGTGGCCAGCACGTCAAATACAGCAGCAATCCGGCCGATATACTCATCAGCCTGAATAACCCTAACTGTCTGAAGCTGTAGTTCCAGATAGCCTCAAGATCCTCTTCCGCCTTTGGGGTGAGCTCAATTTCTTTCATTCGTTGCCCTGGCTCTGACCTGTTTCAGGAAGTCATCCTTATTCCATGGTTTCGCATCACCGTTGCTGATCCCTTCGGCCAGCAAATCGCGCAATTCCTGCAGGCGCGATTCAGCCTGCTTTTCACGGAGCAAACGAAGTGCGTCCCGCATAACTTCACTCTGGGTGCGGTAATCGCCGGCCCTGACTAGGGCATCAATGAAATCACGCAACTCATCACCCACATCTACCGTCATCGTACGGGCCATAAATCCTCCGGTCCTAAATGTAAGATTAGTTCTTACATCATTATACCACCTTACTGCCCTGCTACCATCTCCATTATTTGAGCCAAACCAATGCGTTTAAATCTGAAGATCCGACTTAGCCAGAAATCGGATCTGCAGGGCGGGAAAACCGTAATTGATATGATAATGAATCAATACATATAAAATCATACAAGGTGTGATATTTATCATTAATAATAAAATCATATCTGGTATGATGTTTACTTAATAAAACATAAATCAATCATGATATGTTTTTAACTCATCCGGACATTATCAGCTGGAGCGTGCAGGATGGAACGAGAACAGAACACTTCACTCTCCTATGAAATCCTGACAGGTGAATGTGAAGCCGCTATCACAAAGCATGTGGCCAGAACGGAAATCCTCGACGGCATTGGCCTTGCACTTGAGCAGGCAAAGGTGTATGCCGTGTTATCACTCTGGTCCAATCTGGCAGTCGCAGCAAAAGCCCCCCGGGAGGTCATCGACGCAGACAGGGAACGCCTGATGCTGATCGTTGCAGGAAACCAGACCATGAGGCTGCATTAATGACCGGTGTGAAAACACGCCGCCCGTCCCCCCTGCAGCGGCGGGTGCTGATTGTGCTGGCCGCCCTCGGTGCGAAACGTCCGGGGCCGGTGGCCACGCGGGATATTGAGCGGGTGCTGGAGCAGGGCGGGGACGCCCCGGTGTACGGGCCAAACCTCCGCGCCTCCTGCCGGCGCATGGAAGCCGCGGGCTGGCTGCGCACCCTGCGCGCCCCGAACATGCAGCTGGCCGTTGAGCTGACGGACGCCGGCCGTGCGCTGGCCGCCCCGCTTCTGGCTGAAGAACAGGCGCGCGTCCTGGCGGAGCAGCGCGCAACGGCGGTCCGGGTTCTGCCCCTGGTCCTGCACAGCCATGCCGGTGAGGCTGACGACCGGCCGGTGGCGCTGGACGATCGCTGGCACATGGCGTGCCGGGGCGACTACGTTATCCGTCTTGACGGCACCACCTGCCTGCAGCTGTGGAACACGGCCGGGCAGCTGACGCGCCTGGCGGGCGATCCCCTGCAGGTCGCCGCCTGGCTGCAGGCCTGCCACGATGCGGGGATTGCGGTCCGGGTGCAGATCAATGAGAGCGCCGCGCCGGAGGAAGGTTCACCGGACGGAACCTCGCCGGCGGACCTGACCGGCACCTGGTACCGCCAGCTGGACACCGCGCTGCAGGCCCTGGGGAGCACCGGGCTGACTGAGGATATTCGCCTGGCCGTGGTCAGTCCTGAAGCGTCCCTGCGGATGCTGCCGGCACCTGCGCGCCTGCTGCACGTCCTGCGCGACGCGGAACCGCTCACAGCTGCCACATACGAGGAAGACACGGAGGCCGCGCTGGCTGATGTGCTGGCCCGCGCGGGGTTCACGGGCGACCAGGCGCAGGAGCTGCAGTGGCACCGCATCCGCTGGCCGCTGATGGGCCAGGAAGAATTTGACCGGCGCGAACTGAACAGCCTGCTGGATGAACTGGAACAGCGACAGCTGTACTGCAACCGCGGGCTGCTGACGGAGATTGTGTTTTCGCCGGTCCGTAAACCCGGCGAGCGCTGGACTGACCGTCTGCAGTGGCTCCTGATGACGGACGGATTCGGGTTCTGCAGCCCGCTGTCCCGTGACGCAGGCGACCGGGCGCTGGCGATCCTGGCCGGCTACACGGGTCAGGAGGTGGCGGAACATCTGGCCACGGTGACCGTCTGGAACGACCACAGCGCGGGGACGCCGTCATGAGCACAGGCAACGTCCATTTGATTGTGACCTGCACGCGCCGCAAAACTGTGGCTGCAGGTGATGCGGTCTTTCCGGATGAACGGAAGAGACAATTTTCGGAACTCAGGAGAGGTAAATAAGGTTCAGGAAGGGGACCGAACCACCCCGGCACAGTCCCCTGAAGGAATGGCAATTCCGTTCACCGCCAATATTAGCTTTTTCCGGGCTGTGATAACATCTCCGGGTCATTTTTCAGAGCCAGGGCTGATGAAGACCCACTCCCCATGATGCCACGTTCAGGCAGTTCCTGACGCAACCGGACATTGCCCGGGACTTCATGGAAATCCACCTGCCCGCAGAGCTGCGTGCAGTCTGCGATCTCAGCACGCTGAAGCTGGAATCCGGCTCGTTCGTTGAGGACGATCTCCGCCAGTATTTCAGCGACGTCCTCTACAGCCTGAAAACCACAGCCGGTGACGGGTACATACATGTCCTTGTGGAACACCAGTCAACGCCGGACAAACATATGGCTTTCCGCCTGATACGCTATGCGGTAGCCGCCATGCAGCGCCACCTGGAGGCAGGACATAAAAAACTGCCTCTGGTGATACCGGTGCTGTTCTATACGGGTAAACGCAGCCCGTATCCGTACTCAACCCGCTGGCTGGATGAGTTTGACGATCCGGCTCTGGCTGACAAACTCTACAGCAGCGCCTTCCCGCTGGTTGATGTTACCGTCATTCCGGATGATGAAATTGCCGGCCACCGCAGCATGGCCGCCCTGACCTTACTGCAGAAACATATTCATCAGCGGGACCTGGCAGAGCTGGTTGACCGGCTGGCGCCCATTTTGCTGGCCGGATATCTGTCTTCATCGCAGGTCATATCGCTGGTACACTATATAGTGCAGGCAGGCGAAACATCCGACGCCGAAGCCTTTGTACGCGAACTGGCACAGCGTGTGCCGCAACACGGAGACGCACTAATGACCATCGCACAACAGCTTGAACAGAAGGGCATCGAGAAAGGCATCGAGAAAGGCAGGGCTGAAGGCCTGCAGCTCGGTGAACAGCGCGGTATTGAAAAAGGCCGTTCAGAAGGCGAGCGTCAGGCCACTCTGAAAATTGCCCGCACCATGCTGCAGAACGGCATTGACCGCAATACCGTCATGAAAATGACAGGTCTCTCTGAAGACGACCTTGCGCAGATCCGCCACTAATTCTTTCCTGACACTCCCTGTCATGCGATCAGTTATGGCAATGACAGGGTTGCATTCATGCGGCCCGTTCTTTGCTGGTCAACCAGCACTAATGATCACCAGTTGCCAGTGATCGTCGTTGCTGACTGCCTCCCAGCCACAGGTTTTCAGCAGCGCATTCAGCCCGTCAGCCCGCCCGCCAATTCTGGCAGGCACCGGCATAATCTGCCTCCCCTCATCATTAAAACTACTTTCCAGCGCGCTTTTCAGCAGGCAGATACTGTTCACCGATGCCGTTGGCTGGAGCTTACGCCGGCCGCTCCATTCACTGTCGCTGAGGACGTGATACACCCAGTCATACTGTTTAGCCAGCTCCATCGCGTAGGTCAGGCGAAAGAGATCGTTCTGCTCTGACAGTTCACCGGTACAGCTGCGCCAGAGATAATCCAGCTTATGGCGCAGTCGCGCACGAACGCCGAGTGTCCGGCCCTCCCGAAGTACCCAGTCAATATCAGTGGCCACATCACGTGAAAACCGGCGCTGTTTTTTCGCCAGCGCAAACCAGCGGGTAATAAACATGTTTTCCTGCGACGCTGACAGCACCAGTCCGTCTTCCCGCGCCGTGTGCAGGGCAACAAGAGCGCACCATGCCAGATGGCCCGTTTTTTCCATGCTTCTCATCAATATTCCCCCGCCAGCAGAGAAGAGTTGTTTCCTTTCAGATCAGAGGGAGACAGGTTATGTTTACCGCGCAGCTTTTCCACGCTTTCCGCAGGCATCCTTATCACCGCTTTAACGCAGCTGTCGATACAACGAATAATGTCTTCTCGCGGACCATGGCGCCAGTCATCGCCGGCATAAAAAGCACCGAGCACAGCAGACATATTTTCAGGGCTGTCAAAAGCGCGCACCAGAATGTAGTAATCAGGGTCATGCAGGGACTGCGCAGACCACACAACATCTATACCGTGGCGCTGATGAAGCGGAACGCTGATATCACGCATGATTCGGTGAAAACCGTCACCGCTGCCGCTGTGTAAGGTGTACTGCAGTATTTCGACCGTTCGTGGCATTCTGGTGTCTTCCCCTTACGTTATCAGTTTCCCTGCCCCGGCAGCAGGCGCGCCTGTTCCAGCAGGTCGATGGCCAGTTGCAGATAAAGCACCTGGTCCGGCGTCCATTTTCCTGTTTCCGCAATCTCACTGTGCAGCACGGCGACAATGTTTTCACGGCGCGAATCATGGCCGGCTTCGGCCAGCGCAAAAACGATGCTTCCCACTACCTTGCACATCTCTTCATGCTGTCGCATGAAGGCGTGTGAATACTCCATTCTGCTCCCCCTTAAACGATACCTGTTTCAGGTGTGATTATGCCGTGAAACGGCATGGAGGCGCAAAGCGCCGGAGGCCCCCGCAGCGAAGCGAGGACGAAAAAAGCATTACGGCTTTAGCCGTAATAACCCCCCTCCTGCCAGACCAAAACAACCCAGCCAGAAGCAGCGCAGAAGCTTATGTGCGCCACCGGAGTGGTCACGACAAGGCGAAGCCGCAGTCGGGGCGTATCTCCGCGTTAGCGGGCCGTCAGGGCCGCTTACGGGCGTGTTACTCAATACTCTCAGCGAAACGACTCACAGCCACTCCAAATCTAGTTACAACATCCATCATTAAAAGCGACACCACTCCCGGCCTGCGGCCGGGGGCGGCGGCGCTTTTCAGGGGTGGGTTCCGGCTCAGGTGCTGCCGCTGTGCACGGCACAGTGTTGTCCCGATTCTTTTGTATGTTGTAACTATGCGCGCGCGACAGCGCCCGTTGCGCAGCGACGGGACCAACCTCTGGTGTTTGCCGAACCGGCGTGGACGTCAGTCCGCTGCAAGGGCGGGCATTTATTCAGCCTGTCCACAGGGCAGGCGATGAACAGGTTATTTATTTATAAGAAGTAATCTTATTTATTTAAAAGAAGTACAGAGCTGGTTTTTAAAGGAAACCACGCACTTTGAAATCACATCGGCTGGCGCTCTGCAAACATAACGGTTGTAACCTTACGGAAAGGTCCCTTGCAGTTAATTGTGGGTAAATGAATTCAGCGACCGCAACGGGCTTTGCCGGTCAGAGATTTACGGCCGTTCTGATGGCCGGATGACGGGAATGCCGATGCAACTGGCGACCGTTCCGCTCAGATAATGCGCGCCGGCGTGCTGCAGGCGTGCGAAATCCTCCGGCGTCAGCCGGATTTTTCATGAAGTAGGGTTATATGGGAACGGTGGCCAGTCGCGTGTAGTTGTTGCCACGCGACATCAGCATGCGCTCCTTAACGCGCCGCTCAAGCTCGCGCTTCATTGCGTCCAGCCCGCCGGTAAAGCGGCCGCTGGCGTACTCACGCGTAAGTTGCTGTTTCACCAGGGTTACAATGTCCTGACGGGTTCTGCCCGCATCGCGGGCGCGCTTCAGCCCGTGCGACTTGCGCTCGGTCTGGTAGCTGCGGAAACGCTCGCGCACAAAACGCCAGGCCTTCGCTATCAACTCGTCCATCTCCAGCGGCTTCAGGTTCTGCTTTTTGCGCTGCTGATTTTCCCATTCGACGCGGCTGCGGCGGGCAGCCACCACGGCCACGTCAGAGACGTCGAGCGCCGAGAACAGCGCGGGCGTGAAGGTGATATCGGTCGGGATATTGCACCCAATCTGCGGGTCATATTCGGTCTGATAGGTAATCAGCCCCAGCTCCGCCATAAACTTCAGCGCCCGCGTGGCGCGGGTGATGGAGAGGTTCCCACTCTTTGACTCCGTCGCCAGTCCGCACTCGATGGCCAGATTGGTGATGGAGCGCTGGACGCGGTTGGCCAGCGGGTCATAGTGGAAGCACAGCCCCTGCAGCAGCGCATCGATGGCACGACGGCGCAGCACCGGCGGCATGCGGTGACGCTTACCCAGCGATCGCACAAAGGCCACGTGGACGGAAAAATCAAAACGGGACGTGAAGCCTTCGGCTTTCGCCATCAGCTTACGACAGAACGGCAGCGTCTTCTTTCCTTCACGCGGCGTGAATGCCGGATGCGGGTTTCTGACCTGACGGTAATGTGAAAAAAGGGACTGTTCAGCCACACCTTCCTGCGCTTATGTTGCACGGAAGGAGTAAGCACAGAATCGGGTCTTGAACTTTTCTGAGCATGCACATATACTCCCTGCATAGAGCAACAGCTTCTATGCAGTTTTGAAAGGCCCCGTTAATCTTCTCTTAGTCGCCAAACCTGGTGAAGATTATCGGGGTTTTTGCTTTTCTGGTTCCGGGTAGACACCTCAACAGAACCAGTTCCCTGCCACCTTACGGCGTGGCCAGCCATCAAAATTCGATAAAACGATCAGTAATCTAGCACTACCGGTCCACTCAAGCAAGAATGTCAGCCCATAACGCCAGTTTAAGTGGCTTTATCGATTAAACGGCTAAACAGCTCAGCCTGACTCAGACCGCTTTCTGCACACATTTCCTGAAATTTGCTCTTGAGCTCTTTAGGCACAAGGATCTTAATTTCTTTGTGCGTTTCACGTTTCCGCGCAACAAAGCTTTGCTGTCGCTCAGAAGCACTCAGCGGATGGCCTTTGCGGTACTGACGCTTTTCTTTCGATGAGGAAGTCACTGCATTTTCAGCCTGCGACATCTCTGCCTCCCCAAGGATCAAACAAGGATCGTTTCGCAGAGGATACTACAGATTCCGCAAATCAGCGACTTACTTTATGAACGTAACCCGCGTTGGCGCACGGTTTACGTTTACCGATCGTTTCTTTTTGGTCAGTACGTCTGCTTCCAGTCCGTTCCCTGCGCCCAGCGCGAGGCCCAGTGGTTGAGGTAGCTGGCGGCGATAGCGGGGTCATCCCACACCACCAGGACGTTCTCCGAGTTCGAGCGGTCAGCAGCCCGGCTGAAGTTAAATGAGCCGACCTGGGTATGGCGCCCGTCAGCGACGAGCACTTTGTCATGGAGAATCTTGTAAGCACTGACTGTTCTGACCGGAATTCCCGCACCAGCCAGAAGGTTCATCGCTGCCTTGCTCGCGTTGTTGCTTTTTCCGGTATTGCCTTCCCAGTCCAGCACCACTGCCACATCCACACCGCACCGTTTTGCCCGGACAAGCGCCCCGGATACCTCCGGAGACGTGAAGGAATAGCCCATCAGCCTGATTTCATGCTGTGCAGACTCAATTGTCTTAAGAACCAGCTGAAGAGCCGTACCTTCCGGAGAAAAACCTGTCTCCATGGTAGCGGCGTAAGTCATGGGAACTGGATAACACATTGCAAGACCAAGCAGGCCGGGCAGAAGCCATCGGCGCACACGTATTTTTTGCGTTATTTGCATGATATTTCCTTCACTGGATTTACTCAGAAACGCCGGAATCGGGGGAAACTTGCTTTTCCCCGATTGCCGGGGTTGGACAACGACGCCATGCGGAGGCGTCAGGCCATTGTTGTATTACGAAAAAGACCGCTGAATAACAGACAGCCCGTGATAATCGCAGATACAACGATTCGTTTATTTTTCATGTGACGTCCTTTTGATTGATCGAAGTAACAGCAAAGACAGATCAGAGAACACTGACCAGAAAGCCAATACACAGCAGATGAAGGGCATACGCTGGTGCAAACCAGCGAGCAGCCTGTATTCGACTTTCAGACACGGCTACCACTCCCTGTACGCAGAACAGAACCGTCAGCGTCAGCAACACCCCGGAGAGCATCATCACATCACCGTGTCGGGCATTAAGCAGGGCGACCAGCAGCAGCCAGACAGCAAACATGGCTGGTCGCAGTGAGTCACTGACCTGCCAGACAAGCATCGCGCCGGCGATCATCAGCAGACCGGGTGTACCGTAACTGGCAGAACTCAGCGGTAGATACCCCACCAGGGCCGTGAACGCGCCAACGCCATTAAGCACGGTCGCAGCCTGCAGGAAGCGGGCCATCTGCATAACAACCGCGAACGCGAACAGGATATTCAGTTGCCACCACCCGAGTCCGGCGTCCCTGAATGCCAGCCAGTAACACGGCTGGGCCAGAAGTGCCATCAGCCACAGCCGGTTGAGGCTTTGCTGGCGCAATATCTTGCCTGCCATGTTGCAGCCGCTCACCAGCGCAAACAGCGGAAAGGCGCAGCGTCCCGCCATATTCAGGAGGGGCAGGTCAGCCTGAAACGCCGTGGCAAGATGGTCCAGCACCATAGCCACAAAGGCCATCATCCTGATAACGTCACGCTGCAGCGGTGACAGCATCAGCAGAGAAGAACGGGACGGCGCAGGGACAGGCGAATGAACACACATCAGTCACCTCCCAGCGTTTTTTCCAGCTCAATCTCTTTTTCCGGTACATTCACCACCCACTCACGCTCGGTACGCAGCATCTGTTCGCGCACCTGCTGGCGGATACCCCGGCCGTCAGCCACCGCGTCATGAATGGCCTCATCCAGCTCGCGCTCTCCACGCGCTGTACCCTCACGCAGGCGACGTTCCTCATCGGCAGACAGCAGGGGTTCGGGTCTGGCGCTCTCCTCACCCGGCACTGCCAGCAGCCGTTCCTGCCGGGCCTGCTCCGCCAGCTCCCGGGCCGCTTTTTCCTGTGCCTCTGCCAGTTTCTGCTGCTCATCCGGGGGCAGCGTAATGGGGTCTTCCGCTTTCGCCGCCGATTCAGCCTCCGCCACGGCATGCACCGTCCGGGCCACCGCGTCAGGCTCCGTGATGCGCCCCCCGGTCAGCCGGGCAGCATTGAGCAACCGCTCCTCGCCGTGCAGGCGTATCACCACCCCGCTCTCCGGGTTCTCCTGTGCCAGGCGCAGCGCCGTCTGTGCATCATCAGCGATGAGTGTCTGTCCGTTACGGCTCGCCTGCAGTCCGGCGAACTGCGCATCTTCACCGCCGCGCAGCCTGGACTCATCACTCAGCACCACGCGCATTCCGTCATCCTCAATGCGGATTTCAGTCAGCAGCGCCCCGGCTTCCTGTCCGTGACGGGTCCACGCCGGCAGGGCCACATAGGGTGTCGGGTATTTTTTACCTGCCGCGATAAAGCGGGCCATTGTTTCCCCCTCAAGGCCGTTTTCCGCCAGAACCCTGCGTCCCAGCGCGGTTTTATCCAGTCGGGACGCGGTGGCCAGCAGTCGGTTACCGGTGTCGGATTCGTGGTCACTTTTCTGGTGCAGGAGGTCGTGGGCGGTCTGTCCGGCATTTGAGTGCCGGGCCTCGGCACTCCAGCCTGCGAGATCGTCGGTGTAGACCTGCACATGCTCCTTTGCGCGTGACAGCGTCACGTACGTGGATTCCAGAGACGCCATTCTTTTCCTGCCACCTTCGGTACCGGTCAGGGCAATCGCAAAGCGTTCACTGGCCCCCTGCACGCCATACGCCGTCAGGGCATAGGCGAGGTCGATATGACGGTCCTCCGTCATAGCCTGCGGGTCGACAATTTTCTCCTGATCTCCCTGGCGGAAGCGGATGGCCCCTTCGTCTGTGAAACCGGCCACCTCCCACAGGCTGTTGGCCACATAGCCGCGATCGGTGTCCGAACGGGTAAAGCGCACCCGGTCCCCCTGACTGATCGTCAGGCTGCGATGCGTGAAGAGGGAAATATCCTGTGCCGTGTTCTGCTGAGGCGAGATCAGCACCGACTCCCCGCTGGCATTACGCAGCGTGACCACAGCGTCCTCCGTGTTCACCTCCGCCACCGTCCAGTAGCGCTCGTTCATCATGGCCACGGCGCCGGAGAACTGCGCAAAAGTTTCAGCCGCACGCAGGGCGTTGTCAGGCACCCGGAGCGGCTCCAGGACGGTGAACGTGCGCTCTTCCGCACCTGTATCGCCTTTCTCATGCCGGGCGGCATGAATGGCACCATTGATGGCATGACGGTCAGCGTTAAGTTCTGCCACAACCAGCGTCTGCTGCTGCGCCTCCGGGGTGCGCCCCATCCAGTCATCCCGGATGGCCTCAATGATGTCGGTCCGGACCAGTGACAGCTGCTCAGCTGTCGGCGTCTGTTCACCGGCGGCAGGCGTGTCCTGCTCCTGGCCCTTTTTCGGCGCACGGATTTCCATGACGGAATTATCGGGCACCCATGCCCCTTCCTGACGCGGGACCTGCTGCGGGCTGACCTCCTCCACCTGGCGCAGGGAGGTATCGACCTGACCTGCGATGATGCTTTCAATCGCCGGGCGCAGCGCCGGGGTCTGGCGAACAATCTCCTGCATCACCACCGTATCGATGGCGCTGCGCTGCTGCACCAGGCGGAACGGCAGACCGGTTGAGATGGCCTGCAGCTGCGCGGTGTCCCCGCTCGAGACCATTCGTCCGCCGCCTGCAGTAACCAGCTGATAGAGCTCTGCCATATCGCGATTTCCCACCATCGAGCTCTCATCGGTCAGGAACAGGACATTGCGGAAGTCCGGTGTTTCCCCGGCCTGTATGGCCAGCCGGGTTTCACTCAGAAAACTGGCGAGTGTTCGTGCCTCCACCCCGGCCTCACGCATCTCATGCACGGCCCGGTGCGTGGGTCCAAGGCCAATAACCTGCGGCCGCACGGATTCAGACAGTGTGTTCAGGGCACCCATCACAGCCCGGAACTGGGTGGTTTTCCCCACCCCGGCATACCCCTGAATGGCCATAAAGCGGTCGGTATTCTCCAGCACCGCCCGCGTGGCCTCCCGCTGTCCCGCCGTCAGGCCTGACAGTACGGACGCGGGCGTCAGCGCCATCAGGGGCTGAACGGCGTCCTTACCCTCAGCAATATGGCGGATGATGGTCTTTTCCATCTCATACGCCACGCGCGGAACCAGCACCCTGTTTCCCGCCCCGGAAACTGAATCCAGCTGAATCAGCTCCCCGCCGTTCACCTGCCGGGCGATTTCAGTCCGGACATCAGTCAGCGGCTGGCCGGATTTTACCGCTTCTGACAGCAGGGCAATTTCACTGAGGTGTACCTGTCCCTGCTGCGCGCGCGGTATGGCCAGATTCACCGCCTGCTCCGCATCCGGCATAAGACGCTCACGGCTGGCCTGTATGGCCGTATCCAGATTTGCCTCACCGGTCGACTGGCGGACCTGGTCACTGGCCAGCCGCACGGCAGACACGCTTTCCACTTTGCGCGCCGCCTGCTCAGGCGCAAGCGGCGTATAAATCCGGATGTCGCTGCCGCTCTGCGCCAGCGCATTCAGGGTCTGTTTATTCAGGCTTCGCGGACCGACTGCCGCCAGTACCGTGCGCGACGCGCTGGTACCTGCCCCGGTCCCTTCCACATAATCATGAGCCAGCTTCACGGCCCTTTCCGTGGGCAGGCGCAGCTCCCGGTCGCCGCTGCGCAGCCGCACCGCGCCATTTTCCAGCCCCGCCACGGTGAACTGCTCTTTCGCCCGGATGGCTCCCTTCAGCTCTCGCCCCAGCGCCCTGACGCGGTCCCCTTCTGAAATATCCAGCGTCCTGCTGCGGTACAGGCTCCAGCTGCCGTCAACCTGGGTCACCTTCAGGGTCAGGCGACGGCCGTCTTCCCCCTGCAGCACCAGACTGTTGGTGGCCTCAGCCACCCGGTAAATGGTGTGCCGTGTCATCGTTTTCTTCTCAGCTTCCCACTGCTCCATCACCATCCCCGGCCGGTAGTTATCGCGCTGATGACGGGTTTTGCTGTCCAGCCACACGGGCTCCAGTACCTGCAGTGTCACCTGCCCCCGGCCCAGCTCACCCGCATCACGCCGCCTGTCCCGGATAACCTCCGTCAGCTGCTGCTGTTCCCGGGTGCCGGTCACCTGGGCCACGACATACTGCCCTTCAGCTGACAGTCGCACATAGTCCTGCGCCAGCTGGATGTAGCGACTCCGTTTGTCCGCCTCGCTGACCAGCCGCACTTCCGGCAGTTGCGTGCTGTAAAACCGGTACTGAGGCACATCAGCCGCTTTCAGCACGGACAGGGCATTCCCCGTTCCCTGCCGGTTTTCGGTATCCATTAAGACCAGCTGCGCCCCGGCGCTGAGCGCCTTTTCCTGCAGCAGTAAGGTTTCTTTCAGCGACAGCCTCTCGGCACGGTCAACGATAACTGTCCCCTGCACCGGCAGCACGGTGTCAGCCTTCATCTGCGAACGCAGCATGATATGGCCTGCCAGATGCGGGCTTTCTGACAGAAACTCACCGCTGCGGCCGTCAGCGGCAACGACCATCACCTCGCGGCCCTGCGCGCGGGCCATCATCGCCACGTCTTCCGTGCGCTCACGGATGGCCTGAGCACCGCCGCGACCGCTGAGAATGGCCACAGGGCTTTTATCCTGCGCCAGTACCGATACGGCATCACAGGCCGGCATATCGCGCGCTTTTGCCCGCTCAGGAAAGACCAGCACGGCCTGCTCCTGGACAGCCGTACGCGCCAGCTGATGGACGCTGAGTTCGTTCAGCAGGTGAATATCAGACGTGAAAATGCCCTTCTCCCGGTCGAGCGGAATAAGCCGCTGCCCTTCAATCGCGGCATCGATGCCCGCACGGGCCTGCTCAAAGAGTCCCTTTGCCGACGGCAGGCGGTTTACGGTACCGGCCAGGATTTCAGACCAGGTAAACTGCACCTTTTTCTCCGACAGCGCAGAAATGGTGTTGCAGACCGCCAGCTGAACGTCAGCATCGGCAATTTTTCCGGAAGACATGCCTGCCTGCACACCCGGGACATGACTGACTGCTGGCTCTCCTGCAGCCGGTGCGGGTGACAGCGTGCGCGCATCCGCCTGGCGGATATAGCTGTCGATATCGAATTTTTCATCGGTCAGCCGCCTGCGCCATTCCGCTTTCAGAAGTTCAGGATCGGCCCAGGCTTTGGCCTGCCGGGTATCGAGTGCGGCAACATCCCGGGATTTTTTGGATGCATCCGGCCCTGCCGCGTCACTGATAGCCTGACTTCGGGTCGAAAACGGCGCAACGGGAACATCTTTCAGCTCCCAGAGACCATTTTTACCTGCTGCAACCGTTTCATAACCCAGTTTTTCAGCCTCCTGTCTGAAGGGTTGCAGTACGAGGTTTCCGATCGCCACCTGCAGCGCATACAGATTTTCACCGAATCCGGTTTTCATACGTGTATCGCTGGCCAGTGCCCGCCATTTGTCTTCCGCAAACGTGGTATTAAACACCAGCGCATGCGTATGGATCTGCGGATCTAACGCACGGGAGGTATCATGGTTGTACAGTGCTGCCACCATATTTCCCGTGAGAACGGTATCTGTTTTTCCACCGTCCGTGATGCGCGTGCTGATAAGCTTCTCAACTTCTTTCATCCCGTTTTCCACACTACGGTTCCACGCATCAAGCAGACGGGTATCACCACCAATGAGAATCATCATCGATACACTTTTGGGGGCTGAAAAGGTCAGGTCGTAGCCGCTGCGGTGTTTATTAACGCCATTGACCATCCTGGAGAGATCGGAGCCGTCAGGGAGCTTCCCCTGACGTATCGCATCCATATCTGCGTTAGCCACTTCGCCCTTCAGGCCCAGTTTCTCCGCCCCCTCACCCAGCCAGCGGGACTCCAGCGAACCGCTGGCATAATAGTTATCCTCGTGGCTGTAGTAGGCGGCATCACCCTTAATGGAAGATATTGAGAGCATCAGTAAATCTCCCTGCCGTCATCTGAATCATGCGTTTTCTCTGTCGCATGGTTGATGTTGACCTCTTCCCTGCGGGTCATATCGCGGGTCTGATGTGCGGTCTGAGCCCATGCCTCATACGCGGCGAAATCCACCACCTCACCGTCGCTGTTCAGTCCCGGGGGCATATCCTGAGGTAAATCCTGTTCGATATCCCGCTCAGTCCCTCCAGTTGAGGCTGAGCAACCTTCAGCTACAACAGCAGTGGAAGCCGTGTTTTCGGCACCTGCATCGCCGGAAGCCCCCTCTGTCTGCAATGGACGCGTCGCAGGAGGCGTCGCAGGAGGCGTGTTCGCTTCCGCCAGAACAGCAGCCACCAGGTCGGCAGAAGGAGGAGGGGTATTCGAAAGGTTCCCCTTCGGAATATACGCACCACCCGGAACAGCCTGAATTAACGCTTCTCCCTCGAACAGTCCGGCAAACTTGTGCCGTTCTTCTTCGCTGCGGCGGAGAATTTCATCCTCAAGCGTCTGATCAAGACTCGTCTGTACATCACGTAACAGCAGGGCATCTGCCACTTTAGGCATCGCCTCATACTTCATGCTCAGCTTCACCACCGGGTAGCTCCCCGGCAGAGTGACGAAACACTGCAGGTCGTTCAGGGACTGGACGTCTGAATAGGTCACTACCGTGACGCGCTCTTCTTCCTTGCCAAACGAGATCCCGTCACGAACCTGTTCATGGCCGAAGCTGGTCTGTTCGCTGAACTTCAGGCGACGCGTTTCCCCCAGGTCTTCTTCCACAAACTTCGCTATCTCCGCGCTCGGTGAACGGAAGAAGAACTTGGTATTCAGCAGGTCAAAAAGCCCTGCAGCCGCTTTAGGACCATAGATTTCTTCCATCTGGGCGATGTTCTGAAAACCCAGCACAAAGCAGCCGCCAAACTTACGCGCCTCAGAAATAATCCGTGGCAGCGTCGGTAATTTGTGCAAAGAGGCCAGTTCGTCATAAAAAAACCAGACGCGCCGCTGGCGGTTCGGCCCCATCGCCAGCAGGCTGGTCGCTGCAATACTGAGCCAGAGTGAAATTAATGGCTTGAGAGACTCATGGTTCTGTTCATCTGAGGTAATAAAGAGCCAGCCGTTTTTCGATTTATCGGTCTGGCCCTTCATCCATTCGCGGATGGTAAACTTTTCGCGTCCGGGCCTGTCGATACCCTGCAGATAACGCATCGCCTTGACGTAGTTGGTCAGCACGCTGCGGATGGAGATGGCGGTCTTCTCAATCTTACCGTCAACCAGCGTGGAGGCAGGCGTGCCTGCAAGAAACGTTCGCAGCTGATCGAGCTGAATGGCCAGCAGGGTGCGCAGGAATTTGTTGTAGCTGCGATCTTCATCCCTGCGCATCCGCTCCGCGCCTTCGGCGAAGATGGTACGGGCACTCCCCTGCCAGAAGGGGTCTTCGCCACTGCTGGACGGGATCAGGGTCGTACTGGCGTTCTCCAGTTCCGAAATCGTGCGGCACTCTTCCCACAAATCCCAGTTCGGACAACGGGCATCCAGCGCATTAAGCACTTTATCCCGTGATTCGTCGTAGAAATCCTCAACGAACGTACAGCCCTTATCGTAGATAATGACCAGGTCCCCCCTGTCGCGCAGCTGCTTCATAATCTTGCGCATCAGGGTGGATTTACCGGTCGATACGGTGCCGTGCATGGCCATATTCTGGATCTCAGCATCCAGCTTCAGCGGCAGGTCATCGATGCGAATATCGGACGCTTCACCGCGCCGCTTCATGAGCCGGGCCACCTCTTTTGGGGATTCGCTGAGCACGCGGCCGCCGATAACCTCATCTTCGCTCTGCCTGCGTCCGGTTCTGCCGAGGTACCAGTACGTTGCCAGCGTCGCCAGGAAGGCGAGCAGCAGGGCGCAGCATCCGGCGATCAACAGCTCCTGCCGGAGCAGCTGCCCGCACCAGACGGTGTACCCATCGCTGAGTATCTGACGCGCGCTGTAACGCAGGCTCTGGTCGTAATAGCGGATGGTATAGACAGGCTGGCTCACCATTTTTTCGGTAAACGGCGACATCATTCTGACAAACCAGTAGATGATGCCGTTCATCAGATTCTGCACGCTGATGCGAATAAACAGGATGGCAAGCGTGAACAGTGCCGTCCCCATGATGACGTAGTAGGAAATAAGGTTATTGATTTGCAGGAACATTTTCAGGCGCATAAAAGCGACCTGACCGCCCTGCGTTAAATCGCGCGGATTCAGGCTCACAGGCTCTCCCTGAGACAGTAGAAATGATATGCAGACCGGATAAATCACTTAGCATCGGCCTGAAGGTCAAATAATTTGTATAGCTAACGGATACACGTGATATATACTTGTGTATAAAACTGATACACAGAGGCAACTTATGAAAACCGAATCCAGAGCGGCACCGATTAACATACGGGCAAGAGAATCACAGCGTGACCTCATCGACATGGCGGCAAGCCTTGTCTCAAAATCGCGTACTGACTTTATGCTCGACGTTGCCTGCAGAGAGGCTCAGGACATACTTCTGGATCAGCGTCTCTTTATCCTCGATGAGGAAAAATACGATGCTTTTGTTGCAGAGCTGGATGCTCCGATTACTGCCGAACGTCAGGCCAGAATCGATGACCTGATGAGCCGAAAATCGCCATGGGAATAAGCGCACCAGAGCCACTCAAGGCCGGGCATAACATTGCTGATTTTTGTTGTTCCGATCAGGGGCTGAACGAATGGTTAAAAAAGAAAGCGCATAAAAACCACAGTACCGGCATTTCCCGCGTATATGTTATCTGCGCGCAGAACAGTCAACGGGTCATCGGTTATTATTGTTTATCGACAGGCAGTATTCAGAGAAAAATGGCTCCGGGTGCTTACAGGCGAAATTCACCAGAATCCCTCCCCGTTATTGTTCTCGGCAGGCTTGCTATTGACCAGTCTTATTGCGGCAAGGGGCTTGGTGCTGCATTGCTTAAGGATGCCATTTATCGCACTGAGAACATTGCACTACAGGCTGGTGTAAAAGCACTGGTTGTTCATGCCCTCAATGAGGACGTCAGAAGCTTCTACACCCGATTTGGCTTTGACTCTTCAGTCGTCCAGCCATTAACGCTGCTGTATCCGATTAAAATTCAGACGACAGAGTGAGGTGGCCAGAAACCACCTCCTGTCTTTTAAAGAATATTCGCCACTGACTTAGCCAGCTGGTCTTCAAGTACCGGCTTAGCCTCCTCGAATTTGAGGTTAACCTTGTTGGCAGATGAGACCACGCGGGTCTGATATTTGTGCTGATTGCCGGTCTGCGTACTGGTCTGGACTTTTACACCGGAAGTACCCTGCTTAAGCGCGGCCACATTATCAGTCTGCACGCTGGCAGTGGTTTTTTCAGAAATCTGAACATCCGTGACCATGGTGAAGTTAACATCTTCAACCAGGGCATCAGCGGCCATTCCGGCAAGCCCGCTTGCCAGACCCACCCCCAAAACGGCCCCCGCAGAGTTTGAATTATAGGCTGTAATACCGGCACCTAATGCCGCCCCCGCAGCGGCGCCCTGATATCCCTGAGACAGGAATCCCTGTGCGGTACGAAGATCCATTTTATCGGCTTTTAACACATTCGCCTGGATCCAGTAGTGGGCGCTCTCGGGGGAAGATGTCACGGCGTAGCCCTTATCCTGAACCGCTTTGGCCAGCTTAGACTGCAGACCTGACATGTCCTTGTCGGATGTATTCTTAATTTGCAGATAAACAGTTTTCTGCGAAGACGGCTCAAGCCAGATGGTTTCACTCATCTGGGTTTTGACGTCAAGATTCCTTTTTTTAATTGCCGTGCTCATCGCCCCACAACCCGAAAGCATCATGGTGGAAGCCAGAACGACACAGATACCGATTTTTTTATACTTCCCTTTCATTTACAAATACCCTTAATACTTTTAAAAACAGAAGAAAATTAAAGCATATGAAGTACATTAAAGAACAGAAATTGATATCACAAAAAACAACAATCAAGACAATTCACAAAAGATGCATATTTCTTAATAAAAATCTGAATGCAATCAGGTTTTCCGAGATTTATCTGAAGGTGATATCATATCACTTACAAGAGATAATGTTTTTACAACAGCAGGAGTCATATAGCGTGATAATGAGCCTTGCAAAAAGAGAACGCTAAAAATTAGCGTAACAAACCAGGAGAACCCCAATCCTGCAATGTAAAATTCACCAACCCAAAGCAAAAAAACACCAATCAAAATATTAACGGACAGGAGTAATCGGGTATAAAAAATAATTTTTTTCTTAACAATCCTAACCAACAAAGACTCTCGCCTTACTTTATCATTTAAAATTAAGTGCATACACACATTACTATAAACAACCCCTATAAAGACCATCGTAAAAAAAAGCATACTCACTCCAGACAGCCCTAACAAAAAAAATGCCTTAGACACTTGATATCCATCGTTCTTTTGATAAAACGAGCAATCCAGAATAATGAACAAAAATTGTAGCAGATATACATACCTTAACTTACTAAAAATCACCCCCATTATATTTCGATTTCGTGGTATTTCATAATCACTGTCTTGAATCGATGACAATATGAAGTTAGCATCTTTTTCCAGTTCAGATCTTTTCATTACTGCGTCCTTAGATTAACGTTTTTTCATCTCATCTATTATTTTATCCAGACTTTCTTTTCCCTCAATATTTGTAACAGGGTTTATTACTTGCCTGCTATCTTCAGCTTTTTTCGCTTCATTAAAATTCTTACTGCCCTGTTCATGCTCTTTCTGCAAGCTATTATAATCGGCCTTCGCAGAATTACCGGATGAGTTCACAGTATTACTTTCGTTATTCACCTGAGACTCTGCGCTACTGCGACGGCTTTGTACATCAGCCCCGACCTCACCGCCGTGTTTTATGCCATTCTCACCTGCCAGTGACGCCATCCCGGCGCTTTGCTGCGCGAACTCTGCCTGAAGATTTCCGCCACCGGAAGATGTCCCGACGCTCTCAATTCCCTCACCGGTTCTCCCTTTATTCTGCTCAAACTCCTGCAGAAGCTGGGGTTTCATCCTCTCTTCCACAAAGTCCTGCGCAAGCCTGTCTCGTTCAGCACGCAGCTGCGGGCTGGCAGCATCAGACAGCAGCTGATCAGCCTCTCCCGGACGCTTGCTGGTGACGTATCCGACGAACTCCTGCGAGTAGTTCTGGTTGATACTGGCGCTGTTGTTTTCAGCGTAGCTCGCCAGCTGCGCGTACTCCTGGCTGCGGGTGACCGCATCATTGTACTGAGACGCCTGACTTTTGAGCGTGGAGAAAGTGGAAGACAGCTGACTGGCCAGGGAGGCAGACGCATTATCGGTATGGCTGCCGCTGTCCGTCACGCGGCTTGAGGTCACGACATCCATCGCATCGCGGAAGTCCTTAAGCTCCTGGGCACTGAAGCCTTTACTGGTGCCATTCTGGTGGGTCAGATCGGAGCTGGTGCCATGCGAGGAGCCGCTTCTGCCGGTATATTCCGTTCTAAGATGCCCTTCTGCAGAACCTTTAAGCCCTGTAGCCAGCCCACCCACTTTTCCAAGAATATGTCGGTCGGTATCAAACGATATCTGAGCGCTTCCACCTGCGCCTGCGCTCATATCCTGGCTCTTGGTTGCCGCCGCCCTTATCCCTTCCGCCAGGCTGGTATTCTCATCCCGGGCATAGCGGCTACCAATCGACTGAATGGTACTCAGCGCTCTGGTCAGGTTGCTGCTGGTTGAGGAGTCCGTTCCCGCGACGGTTGTATCGCTGTTCCCGCGCTGCTGGCTCCACTGGCTCATCTGAGAGCTCGCCAGGCTGGAGGTCCTGGACAGGCTGTTGCTCAGGCTCTGCGCCTGACTCAGGGAATCACGCTGCTGCTTCTGCCAGCTGTTCGACGCCGTCGACCCCAGGGTGATGTCCACCGGCAGCTTAGAGATCGCCTCCGTCGTGTTGAACACCTGCTCCCCGGAGGAGGTCAGCGTCCGTGTGGCGCCACTGCCCAGCTGGTTTGTCATATGCCCTTCACGATGGCTGTAGTTGGTGTCCCACTTGTTGCCCTGCACGTTGCCGGTCGACATATTGTTATAGGACCAGTTGCCGTCCACGGCCTGCGACGAGGATTGTGTGGAGGCCGACTGTAGCGTCTGGCCCAGGTAGTTCCCCGCCTGCGACACCACCTGACCGAGCCCCTTCACCATGCCCCAGGCAATAAACGGAATGGACAGGGCCAGCCAGCCTGCCGTCGTGCCAATATCCGAATAGGTATTCTGCACCTGGTCAAACGTGGCCAGCGTCACCGCTGTTCCCTTAAGTTTCCCCTGCAGATAGAAGTTCATCGCATGATTAAGAATGGAGAACAGGATAGGCCACATCTGCAGGTAGGCAATGGTATAGATATAGCCTTTGATAATGGCCCAGGACAGGGAGCTCACCACGGCCAGTACAATCAGCACCGGGAACAGGGCCATCGTCATCCCGAGCAGCACGCTGTGCATCACCGGCAGCGTGCTGGCGGCAATCGATGCGCTGGTCGCCTGCGACAGGCGCATTTTTGTCATCGAGGTCTGCGTGGCGGTATTGACCAGACCTGCCGTATCGCCGCTCTCAGCCGAAAAGCTTTCCAGCCCGCTGCGCAGACCGTTCATCACCACGTTCTTGCGGATGATTTCCGTGGAGGTCATCGCGTTGCCGTGGAAATAGTTATAGCTGTCACCCAGCATTTCCGTGAACAGCGCCGTACTCGCCCCGTTGGTCGGTCCGAAGACCTGGCTTGTGAAGCCGTGCGTCCGGTTAAGCACCTGCTGGAGGAACGGAAACATATTCCGCCCGCTGATATCGCCCGAATCCGTGTTTATTTTGGTTGTGGCCTGCTCGCAGGTCAGAAAATTTCGGTTTTTGTCGTACAGACCCCGCAGCGGGCTGGGTTTACTGAATATCAGCGCATACGGATCGCTGGCATTCATCAAATCGCCGATGCTGTACTTGTTGTTCAGCATGATGTCGCCCACCACGCAGTTGTGAACGTAATCCGAGAACATGCGCTGGATTTCCGGCTCGGAGAAACGGAAGTCGCTGCTCCCCGCCGCCAGCTGTGCGCCGAACAGCATCCCGGTTTTGCTGTACGTCAGCGCATCGGGCCGGGCAAAGATATAGTCATAGATCTGTGCCATCCCGGCTCCGATGCGGGTGATAAAACTTGCCGGTGCCGCCAGTCCGGTCGGCACGTTGTCCACCTGATAAATGGCCGCGGGCTCTGACAGATCGACAATCTGCACGTTGCGCTTATCACCAATCAGAACGGCAATAACCAGGACATAAAATGCGGCCCATTTGACCAGCTCCATGATATCCCGGCTGCGGATATAGCTCACCGCCCCCACGATCACCGACACCGCGGTCGCCATCGCCAGCAGCGCGTCCCCGGCGCTGCTGTTAAAAAATGCCGCCACGCCGTTCAGCGTGTCCTGAAACCACGCCCCGCCGGCGACGGTATAAATCGTATCAACGGCCATATCAATTCACCCTGCTGAACTGGTAGTTACCCAGCACCCGATCGCTCATCTTTGAGGAGACCTGCTGGCGGATAAAGCGGATTTGCTGCTGCGCGGAGATGAGGGCGTCTTCTTTAATCTGGACTTCCATACGCAGCGAATTCAGCGCCTGTCGCGCATCCGCAAGGCCACTTTTCAGCTCCTTCATGTTGGCCCCCGGATAGTCTTTGGTGGCCAGCGACCCGTTAACCACCTTCATCACCGCTTCCAGATACTGCAGGTAGATGTCGACGGCGATGTAGTCGGTCAGCTGCGCGAACAGGGACTGCGAGACGCTCAGTGACGACTGGTCCACAATCCAGGAGAGGATGGGGATGGAGGTGCTGTTGATGAATTGCTTTTCTTTTTCCGTGAGCGGCGTGTCGGTAATCGCCTTGTTCTCGATGCTGGTCAGCATGTCCTGCACCATCTTAATCAGCGATTTATCCGCCGAGATGGTCACGTTGTTCAGGGTCGGAGACAGACATTTATTCTGGTTATCGCATACATATACTTTCGCACTGCCGCCGCTCATCATCGCCGTCAGCAGGCTCCTGTCCGATGCCATCGATGAGAGTATGCGCACCTCTCCGGCACTGCCGAAAATCACCGAGCCGCTGATGGTCATGGCAAACTGACGCAGCTCGGCATTGCTGCTGAGCGTGCTGTTACCGAGCGCATCCCACATCAGGTTGATGTCCTTCAGCACCTGGTCCTTTTCCGCGCCGGTGGCTTTGTCAGCGACGGCACCGTATTTACCGCCGGAGGTGCAGCCCTGACGCGAGGCCACCCAGTCGGAAAAGACGCTTTTCTGGCCGCCAACGGACTGACAGACGTTCTGCTGGCTCTCGCCCCAGGCCGACGCAACGCTGTCCACCATCGCCTTCGCCGCCTGGCAGCTCGACATGTTGAAGCGGTTCATATCGGCGGCCATCTTCTGGACAAAGTCTTTCGCCGCCTTCAGCTCCGGCACGGTGGTTTCGAGCGCAAGGTCAAAAAAATAGCCCGTCGCGTTCGCCATCGTCTGCTTCACAAAGGCGGTAATCTGGTCGGAGTTTATAAAAGAGAAGGCGCCCAGATAGACGTCTATCCCGCCACAGCCTGCATTGATGGAGGGCAGGCTGATGGAGATCAGCTGAATGTTCTTGTTGCCCGTGCGCGCATAAAACGAGCCGCCGGAGACGTAGCGCGCGGCCTGCCCCTGCCAGGCCTTAGCGGACGTGGCGTTGCTCGCATAGCTCATGTCATTAAAGAAACGGTTCATGTCGTCCTGCAGGGCGGCCTCTGCGGCTCCTGCACTGCAGAGGCCCAGCGCCAGGACGAGGCCAGGTAATTTCAGTCGCATCATTGTTTTCCCTGTGTCAAAGATGAGGAAGGCGTCCCCGCCTGCCTGTCGAGCGCCATACGCAGCACGTCATTGAGGCGATTACGAAACTCACCTGCCTCTGCGGCTCCCTGGAGCAGCGGCCATGTCTCCATGGTGTGGACGTTGGTCAGAAAGGTGGTCGGGGTGGCCACCGGCATGCCACTCTGGAAGTATTCCACCATCACGTCCGGCGTTGCAGGCAGAACGTCGGGGAATTCGGCATCCCCCTTCCCGTCGAGACTTATTGCGAACACCTCAAGACCCGTTTGCTGAGACATGCCTTTCAGCACCGGCGCAAACTGGCGGCAGTACTGGCAGGTGGACTGCATAAACAACACGACTTTCCAGTCCTGCACCTTCACTTTCCGGCCATCGCTCAGCCGGTACCAGGCAGACGACGCGTCCTTTGCAGCACGGTTCCTGTCCGGCGCCGTGTCGTCTTTCGGTAACGCGAGGGCCTCCATAGACGGCGCGCTCCTGCCCGTTTTTCCGGCTTCAAGAGCACGTATATCATCCAGCGTTCCGGCCTGCAGACAGGCAGACATCATCGCCGCCATCAGAATGACGGTACGCACCACAGTAATCAGCATGTGTTACCTCAAAAGACAGGGGTTATCAGTAGTCAGGCGCAAAGTGGGTAAGAACCCCGACCATCTGCCTGTCCAGGTCATCGTGGCTCATAAACCCCCACGCAAGGGGTTGCCACTGTTGAGTTTTCGGGTCGACCAGAAAGGTGGCCGGGAAGTGGGTGACGCGCATTTTTTCAGCCTGCCCGCTGTCGGGGCGACTTTGCGGAAGCTGGTCGCTGAGCTTACCGTCCACGCTGACGGCCATCAGCCTGATCCCCCGCTCTTCACAGAAAGCCCGTATCACTCCGGCCATCAGGTTGTCGACGGCATTGCTGCCCCGGTAGAAAAAGAACAGGCCATAACGCTGCGCCACCTGGCCGATAGCCGCACTCTGGATCTTCTTCTCTTCCGTGAGGCGGGCTTCCACCGTGCCGTTGTAATGGCTGCGCTTCACGTTGTAGTCCAGCTCCGGATACTTCAGCCGGGCAATTTTCGCCGTCTGGGTGAAGTCCGTCGCCCGGTCCGTCCAGAAGTTCTGCAGCAGCATAAAGCGGCGGAAGTTCTCCGCAGACGGATACAGAATGGCGGTGTCCAGCGCTTCACGGGTAGCCTGCTGCAGCACCTTTTTCTGCTCTGATGGCGTCATCGCTGGCGCCGGTGCCTCCTGCGCCAGCGGCGTCTCCCCGCCGTCATCCGCCTGCGGGTTGTACCACTGCCACCCCTCTTCCCGGGCATAGTCAGGTACCAGCACATCCTCATGAGCAGCATGCAGCGATGCTGCCATCAGCAGGGCAAGCGCACCGGCAATACATCTCATGGGGCGTTCTCCTTCATTTTTTCGGCGATGATGTCCTGCGCGCTCTGGAGCAGCGCCTGGTCTTCAGGAATATCGCTGCCCGCATCCAGATCGCTGTAGAAGTCGCTGAAATCCATCACTCCGAAGTTAAGTCGCTGAAGCTCCTCAACGGTTATCCCGCGGCAGTCCGGCGACGAGCCGGAGCCAAACCCTATCCCGAGCTGCCCCCGGCGCCCCTGCGCCTGGACTATCCGGGCAAGCTTTGAGTCAAACACGCAGTAACCGCGCTTTTTCTCAAGACAGACGCCGAGGACCTTCTGGCTGCAGTACTCGCCAACGTAAACGGTGAGCTTCCTGTCCTTCGCTTTTCCCAGCGCCTTTTCATCGCTGCTGCAGCTGGACAGGCCGATGTCCTGACCCCAGCCCGAATCTTTGCAGCAGTTGTTAAACCCTGCCGCAAACTTCTTGCAGGACATCCCCTTGCCCGTAAACGCCCGGACGTTTTCGCCGTTCAGCGCCGCCACGTCCTGGCCTGCGGCGACCACCGCCGCCAGAGAAGACACGGCCTGCCCGAACATATTGCTGATCCCCGTCTGCGCCTGCGCGCAGCTGCCGTCTTTACAGAAGAATTCCCCGCCACAAATCTGCCCGTTCCCCTCTTTGCGGCGCTCGCAGGAGTAAGTCACCTGCTGGCTGACGCAAATCCCGTCGATGCTGTCCGCGCAGGTGCTGCTGCTGACCGTACAGGCGCTGTCCCGGATATATTCTCCGCAGGTCCCCTCGGTTTCGGTCTGCGTCAGATACGTGTCCTGCCACTTCCAGCAGGCCTGCCAGACGTGATAGGCCTTACCGTCCACCACCACGGTGCGGGTTTCACCCGGCTCCACGCAGGCGGAGCCGGTCATTGCCCCTTCCGTTTTACTGAACGGACAGGACTCTGACCAGACCACGTCGGGCACCCAGGTGCGTGAGGGCACCTCTATCGTCAGCGTGACGGTAAAACGGTATTTCATGTTGCTGTGATACCAGATCGACGATCCTGTAGGTTTGTTATGTCTGTTATTGACGGAAAAGCGTAATGACTGCCCGTCTGTGATATCCAGCCCGGGACTCAGCGTGACGCGCCCCTGAGGATCATCCATTGAAATTAAACCAAATGGCGTGTTCACCCTCATAAACCAGCCAGAATTGCTGAAGGCCAGCCTCTTATTCCAGGAATAAACTGCGCTGGCGGCGATCACCTTCCCTCCCGTGCCGGCCTTAAAATCGCCGGAAAAAGAGCCGTTATTCTCCGTGAACCGGATAGCGGAGGACTCAATCACCACCTGCTTTATCTCCGTTGAGTTTTCATAATGGCCGCTGATGCTGGCGGTTCGCGTACAGAACTGCTCCACGCGCGTGTCCCTCAGGCACTGGTGCGTGGTGATTTCCGTAAAGCTTGCGGCCTGATCGACGCAGCCAGTAAATCCCCCGCCGGTGATGGCTTCGGCCTTATCCTTCATTCCCAGCCCCTGGGCAATAAACGGTGCATCCAGGGACGGCCTGTTGCCCGGCGGCGTGTTCAGGATGGATTCGGTGATAACCTTCCCGGCCTCCGACGCGTCCATCGCGCTGCTTCCCGGTCCGCTCAGGTCGACGCCCGGGGACGTCACGCCGCCGTAATAGCCGCTTTCAGCCGGTGAAGGGGTGTAGCCCGGAATAGCTTCCTCGGGTCTGAACCCGGAAATGGCGCTGCTGCCCTGCCCGCTGTTTTGCTTACCCGTGCTCATGCCCTGCTTAAACGTCTCGTTTGCCGTCAGGGGCGACGTCATTAGCAGCGAGAAAAGAGCCATGGCCAGCACACCAACGCGCGTCATGGCCTCTCCTCCCCGTTCAGCAGGCGCTGTGCCGCTTCCGCACAGTCGCCCTCCTCCGCCACCCTCTTAAGCCCCTGTCGCAGCGTCACGTCTCCCTGCAGCCTGTCCACCGCGGTGCCGCCTTCCCCGCATGTTACAATCAGGACAGGGACAGAGGTCACGCCGTAGCGGCGAAAGGCCGTCGGGTCAATCTGCACGCCGCCTGCGTTACTCTCTTTGACAAGCCCTGCCACCGCATTAGCCGTGGCTCGCATATCGCCCTTCACCATGCCCCGGAGGACCACCGGGATACCCAGCGCCGCCGCATCCCGGACGCGCTGCTTCAGTTCGTCCGGCGGCATGGAAAAGGAGACGAAGACCAGGGCGGTCTCTGCCGGCGCCTTCTCCGGCTGCATCGACTGCTGAAGCTGCCGCGCCTGCGATTCAATAAAAGACCTGTCCGTCGGCGCCACGGCACCCTGCTGCAGAAAATCAGGCGCCTGAAGTGACTTAAAGCGCTGCCTGTCGATCTGAAACTGCTCTTTGAGAAACTGGCGGTTTTCAGCGTGCTCCGACGCCTGAACGAGGCCGGCGATACACAGCGTCACCAGAAAAAGGGACTTTTTGATCACGGCGACTCCTCCTGCGCCAGCCAGTATGACGGACCATACGCCCTTTCAGCGGAGCGGCTCTCCAGCATGGCGTTCAGCCTCTGCTTTTCACCCTCCGTCATCTCCTCTGTCAGCAGGGGCAGCAGTTCGCTTAAGCGTTTGTCGATAAAAGCCAGACGCTCCATCGTCTTGACGGCGCTCTCAGCGCCCGGCTGCATCAGGGCCATCGCCGCCTCGCGGCATTCGAGCAGGCATTTATAAAGCCCGTCCCGCCCCATTGCGGTCCCGTAAAGCAGGGCGAGCTTTTGCTCAGCCCTGTCGGCACGGGATGCGGCCAGCTCATACCGGGAGAGCACAAGCTCATAATTTTTTCGTCTGACAAACATACGGTGCTCCTTAGAGGAAAACGCAGTTGCGCTTGCGCCAGAAGAGATAGCCAAAGTTCCGGCGGTCATTTGGCAGGTTTTTACCCGCCTCCCAGCGGGTGACGCTGCGGCCAAGCGGGTGACACTGGCCGGCATCGGGGTACTTATTGACCAGGTGATAGCGCCAGCGGCTTTTGGGCATGATCGGCGAGGGGTATTCAAAACAGACTTTATTGTTCTCACCGATGCTGTTCATAATCATGCCCTGGCGGTGCAGCTTGAAGGCCATGCGCTCGCTCAGCAGTAGCGAGGTCTGCAGGGGACTGAACTCGTTCGACACCCAGCCGTTGAAGGGGTACATGCTGCCCTGGCTCCCGGCGCACCAGAAGAGCGCATCGAGGGGCTTGCCGGTCAGGCTGGCGACGGCGTCGGCCGCACAGGCCCCCTGGGCAATAATGTTGCTGAACAGGATGGCCTCCGGCTGGATAATCATGCTGAGCGCGCTGCTGTCCCACATCGGATCGAGCTCTGACAGGTAGCCGATATCCAGATCCCCGCCCTGAAGACAGCCCATCGAGGTGATGATATTAAGCCAGTAGGTGAGCGGGTATTTGTACCAGTGCACGTGGTAGAACGCGCCGGGGTTAGCCCTGTTCTCCTGCCCCCCCGTCCCGCTGCCCACGTTACCGACGTTGATGTTGAAGCCGCCCAGGTTGACCATGCAGTACGGCGATCGCGTCACATCGGTCAGCGCCATAGGCTCCCAGTAGCCAATTGCCAGCCCCACCCGGTAAAGCACGCCCATCGGGCAAAACTGGATGGGCATGGACGGATTCGCGGTATCCGGCTGCCTGCCGGTGGCAACCGGCACGTTGCCGATGGTGATCGGGAAAATGCACTCCCAGCACACATCGGTGATCGGGTTGACAAAATTCCCTTCACATTCGGCAGAGGCGGCACGGCTTTTACCGGACCAGAGCCCCGCACAGAGCAGCAGCGTGCACAGGATAATCCCTGCAGATAGTCGAGCTGTCATTTGATACACTCTCATGAGCTACACATGTACCTGAACAGGTACATGTGTTAGACTGAATAAAAATCAAAACAGGAGGAAACTATGCAGGCACTCACGTTTACTGAAGCCCGCAGACACTTCGCGGAAACCATGCAACAGGTCAGCGATAATGCAGAGCCCGTGCGTATTCTTCGTCGCGATGCACCTGATGTTGTTATCATTGATGCCAGTGAATACGATGCCATCATGGAAACGCTGCATCTGTTCAGCAACCCGGCGAATGCTGCGCACATCAATGCATCACTTGAAGAACTGGATCGTGGCGACATTACAGAAATCGACGTATGAAGACCCGGTTCACGCGGCGGGGAGCTGCAGATTATCAGTACTGGAAAGATAATAACGCGAAGCTGTTTGAACGGGTCAGGCAGCTCATTCTGGCTATTCATGCCGACCCCTTTAACGGCATAGGAAAACCTGAGCGCCTTCGCCACTATAAAAATCCGGCACTGTATTCCCGGCGTATCGACAGAGAGCACAGGCTTGTTTACAGCATGGCAAACGGTGAGCTGACAATCGTTGCATGTCGCTATCACTATGATGATATTTAACCGCCCCTGAAATCACGCGGGCCGTCAGGCGGAACATTCATCACTTTCTATTGCCCCAGGCTGACAGATCCTCCCAGTCTTTTACTTGCTGACTGTCTGATATCTTTTTTGTCCGGCATACAACCGTCTTTACGGTTTTTCCGTCATTTAGCAGCTCGTTGCGCTCCGCCACAGTATTCACACCAGTCTTCGTTTTCTTAATCTTACGACGTTTCATAAATATCCTTCTTCCAGATTGCTATTGATGTTCAGGCGCCATGGCAAACGTATCTACCCGCAGGCGACGACGGTCTTCCGCCAGAGTGACCCGCGCCGGAATGGCTTTCAGTCCGAACTTCTGGCTCAGCGTCCCGTCCTGGTCAAAATAAATCCGCGTATCCAGCGCTTTTGTCGCCTCCCGGATATCGCCGTTGACCAGAATCACCCGGTACGTCAGCGTTCCCGGCTTCTGCACCTTCATCCATGCCAGCTGCGCCGGGTTATCCGCATCAATGAAGTAGAGCGTGTCGGTGAACGGAACCGTATCCAGCGGGTTAACCACCTGCCCCCTGCGGGCAAACACCCGCCCCTCGTGGTCTTTTAAATCCTCGCTGACCGTGAGGGACGGGTCGATATAGTGCGTGGTATTGTCCCGCGCAATGCGAAGCCCGGGGACGGGTTTCGGGCGCAGCGTGTTCCTGATAACCCGCTCCTTAAAGGCTTCCTGCTCGCGGGCCATCTCCCCGCTCTCCTCCATTGCCTTCAGCCGGTTATGAATGGTGCTCAGCATGTCCTCTTCCGCAACGGGGTACAGCTCCCCCCACGTACCGAGCTCTTTCGCCTGCAACGCCCCCGAAAGCAGCAGCGATATCACCAGAATCCGCCCGCCCATTACCAGCCTCCGTCCGCCATTTTTTCAGCGACGGCGCCCTGGATCTCGTCCGTAATATCCCGCGCACCGCCGACCACCGCAGGCTCCACCAGAACCAGCGCATCGTGCTTAATCTGCCAGGCGTGAACGGCATCCCCGAGCGCGGTCATGAACCGCGCCGTCAGCGCTTTCGTCTGCTCCTCGCTGAGCGACCGCTCTGCAAGCTGTCCGGTAAAGCGGTCGACCGTCCCCTTCATATCGAAAGAGACCACGACGGGCGCTCGCCAGCTAATCAGCAGCGACGTGATGGCGGCGTTAACGCATATAATGGTCAGCGCCACCAGGAGAAGGCTCAGCAGGCAGCGCCGCTTGCGGCGCTCACGCTGGCTGAGCCTTTTCGGAGCCGGTGCATCTGAAGGCGTATCCGCAACGGCGGTATCGTTAACCTGCTGTTCACGTTCTGAATGTTGTTTTGTCATACGCCCTCCGCCATCGCTTCCAGCTCGCGCATCTCATCGGGAAAGTTACGCTGCGCCAGCTGGTATACCGCGTCATGGATATCCATCCCTCTCTCACGACACTGCTGAATAAATTCAAAGTCGTCCCCCTTCGAGCTGAACATGGCCCGGCTCAGCGGATCCACGAACAGCCGGTGAAAGCTGCAGGTATCGTTGATACGCAGCATAAAAGAGGAGAACCACTGCTCTTTCGCGTCCCCGAACTTACCTATCACCTGACGCTCCAGCTCGCTGAACTGGTTGGGACGGTTCTGGTTGTACTGCTTAAACTCTGACGCATCCTGCTTGAGAACCACCTTGAAGGCAGAGTTACCCCAGGCCGCTTTCGCCGCACCCGACGCGTCGTCAGCGTCGAAGTCCTTGATGTTCTGACTGATGGTAATGAAGGCCCCGCGATGGCGGCGCACGGTCCGGTACCCCGTCTCGATAAACTGCCCGACCTTCTCATTTTTAAAGTTAAGCAGCTTCCAGCCCTCGTCGATGGTGCAGCACTTCTTCAGGCTGCGCGGGGTGCGGTACATCTTGTCCTCGATATAGATGATGAGGGAGAACATCACCGCAACCAGCAGGTCTGGCTTGTCCTGCAGGCCACCCAGCTCGAGGACGATAAAGCGGGCATCATCGGTCAGTGACGGCTCGTCGCTGTTAAAGTATTCGCCGTAAATCCCCCAGGAACAGTACTTACCGAGCAGTTCAATGATTTCATCCAGCCGGTTGGTTATGCCCGGCGAGTTCTTGTATTTCGCATCATTACGGATAGCGGTCAGCACCTGGACCACGTGGTCAATACGGGCTTTTTCCCGGTGCGTTTCCCAGGCCTCCTGCACCCCGCGCAGCAGCAGGCTGTGGTGCACCTCGTCCAGCGTGCCGTTGGGGCTGGCCAGCACAGCCAGCTGGTCGCGGATACGCTCGCCGGACTCGTGAATGTTCGAAATGTTGGCGAAAGGGTTAAACTTGAGGGACTTGCCGTCCAGATAGGTCCCCCCCACGTTCTCACAGAACGACTTGTAGCCGTCCCCCATATCAAACACCCATGCAATGCCGCCGGAGTCGAGCACGCTGCGAAGGATGGGCTGAACAAGACCGGTTTTCCCGGCACCGGACGTGCCGGTGACCGCCATGTTGTAGTTGGTGTTGCCCATTCCGTCCCCGTAGATGTCGAGGAAGGCCAGCTGGTTACGGTAGGAGGGCGTCAGCAGTCCGCCCTGGCATAGCCGGTTGTCCGCCACCACCGGCAGCAGGTTCACCGCCTGAATGCTCTCGGCCCGGCAGGTCGCGCCGCCCATTTTGATGTCTTCCCACAGCCCTTCCGCATGAAGGAAGGGGATCATGGCTATCCAGTTACGGAACTGCATATAGGTCGGGGAAAACAGATCGATACCATTCTTCTTGAAGGTATTAATGACCTGCTGTTCGCAGACCAGGGCCGCCTCATCCGAGTCTGGACAGAAGGTGGTCACGTTATAGTAATAGCGGACAATGCAGGTCTGGTTGCTGTTCAGCCGCTCGCGTATCTCCTTCCATTCTTTTGCCTGTTTAGCGACGCCGGGAAACAGGGTGGCATAAGGCGAGTTGGCTTTTTTGTCCCTGTCGAGATATTTGCGCGTGGCTTCCCCCTGCGTCGCCACCTGGTCTTCCGCCTCCAGAACCATCGTGATGACGAACGGGCTGGCGATGGTCAGATCCGGACTCAGCAGGTTGGACAGGTTATCCCCGCCCATCCAGAGCATGAACAGATCCGGGTTGTTCTCCAGCATAAAGTTCATGGCGCGGGTCGCTGTGACCTCGCCCTTTCGATCGGCCAGGCTGATACGAACGTCGTCCGGGCGCACATCGATGCCGATACGCTGATCGATGCAGCGCTGATGCAGCTCGTCAAACTCACCCACCCGCACGTCATCCGGATACAGCTGGTCATGCCGGGCATTAATCATGCCGTGAACGAGCGTCGCCAGCTCCTGCTCATCGGCAGGCTGGGTCATTATTCTGGCCGCGTCGAGCGAGGAGCGCAGCACCTTCATGGTGTGTGAGACCTCCGTCATCACGGCGGCCGTGCGCTTCTTCGCCTTCACGCAGAAGGAAATGTAGAGGCGATAGTCCCGCAGGGTCAGCGGCAGACCGGTCGGGCTGTTGAACTGCTGCTGCGCCGCGCGCTGATAGTAGGCCCGGGTGATACGGTTAAATTTATCAGCATGCTTCCCCTGCCAGCGGAACTCCGAGAGCCCGTGGTCAATCTGGTACCCGATAAGCTTGCTGGAGACCAGATGGAAGGATATCGGGGTTTTGCGCGGCAGCTTGCTCTTGAGCAGGTCTTCCAGCACGTAAATAATCTGCTCGTTCGCGCCAATCAGCGGCTCGGCGCGCAGCAGAAAGCCCACGGTGTTCCGGTTGATAAAAAGACTGCTGTCGCGATCGTAATCGCGGTACGGCAGGATGCTGGTCAGCTGCGGAAAGTCCAGGCTGGCCAGATTGCGCGTCATCTCAGCCGCGCCGTCCGGCATCCGGAAGGCGTTCTGCAGATTTTCCAGCACGTTCAGAAATTTTTTCACCCAAAAATCCTCAATTTACCCGGGACGGCAGAACCCAGTCTGCAGGACTGACAACGAAGGACACCCTGCCGGGCTGATGGAAGGCGTTATCGCTGTCCACCCAGGGCGCAATCCAGACCGTGGCGGTCTGGTCCTGGCTGCGCTGTGGATGTACGGAGCCGGGACTGTCACAGCGCACGCTCTGACATGACGGTGCCGGTGTTACGCCTGACATAACCGGACGCGATGCCGGAACGGATGAAACAGCCGTTACCGGCATGCCGGCGGCCGGACCCGGTGCCCGTGTTGACGTAGCGGCCCCGGCGCTTGTGCGTGTTACGGTGCCGGCAGATACTGCCGGGCTCCTGCTGGCTGCCCGCGCACCGGAAGGGGTACTGATAACGGAGCGTAGAGCAGACGAAACCGCAGCAGCAGGCTCCGGAAGATTAACCAGGGAAGGCAGCGCGCCCGCACCCGGCTTTCCCGCCTTGTCCCGGGCCAGCTGATTGGCCTTCGTCATGGTCATGCACGAATCGGTGGTGGTGGCATCGCAGTCGAAGCTGCTTTTGACCCCGGCACAGCCGGACAGCAGCAGGACAGAGCCTGCCAGTAAAAGCATGGTTTTATTCATGGCTGATCCTCTGAAAATTATGCGCTGAACGGTCTGGCCGGCTCAGAAAGTGCAAATCGAATACGCTCGATTTCTGCATCAAGACAGTACGAGACGTAATGCCAGTCGGTACCGGCATCCTGTTCGACGTACATGTGGCGAAGCGGTGAGCTTCTGAGACTCTCCAGCCGGGAAATCCCCTCCTGCAGCTGGGCATGCCACGTCTGGGGTAAACGGGAATAGCGCAGCATCCACGCAAGCGTGACCAGGCCGCTTATGACGCTGCAGGGGACCGATGCCGTGAATACCCAGACCACGATCGACATGACCATCGCAAGGCCCGATGCCCTCAGCTGCCTGGGCGAAAAGTGTTCCCGGGTGTACGCCACCCTTGCCCGGAGGGTTTCCAGATACCTCACCCGGTCGGTCAATTCCTGTCTGGTCAAATCGCTGAAGTCACGCAAAACAGGAGGGACATATCCGTCACGCGTCATTACCGACATCCCCTGACTGCAGTGGATACACGGGGCTCCCGCACTGACGAATGGCCTCCCTCATCCTTTCTCCTTCACCACCGGAGGACCGTTCTTTCATCCGGCAGTTCCCGGTGCTCACCCGTAAAGCCTGCATAACCTGGCCCTGTATCGCCGTTTTTCCGCTCCCGGTACGTCCGGCGACCACGAAATGGCCTTTTTTCTCCTGCATCCTTCACCTCATGTAATGTCTGCCCCGGATCTCCAGCGCCCGCTGGCACTCCGCACACGTGCGCACGCCCGGTATCGCCTTACGGCGTCGCGCCTCAATCCTTTCTCCGCAGCATTCGCACTGCCGGAGACTGTCTCCCGCCGACCTGCTCTGCTGCCGTGCCGCCTGAATATGCAGCCCGTTCAGCCACTCTTCCTGCTCCTGCAGCTGGTCCAGTACGTCAGCCATCCATCCTCCTCGCCTGACTGTCCGGACACGCTACCGCCCATCCCTTTTACGTCTTTCAGGGCACGGACCGCTCCGGATTGTGGGGTTCTCACCGGTCTCCCGGCGCCGTATTACTGTGTGACGACCTCTCCTGTCGCCGGGTCGACGCTGTCGCCTATCCTGAAATCCTGCAGCTGCTTCAGCATGTCCGGGGTACTGGCGGGCGCTGCAGCGGGCGTGGCCGCATGCGCGTTTTTGCCCTGCTTCGCCCCTCGCGCTGCCGTTTTCTCACGGGCTTCCTGCAGCGTTTCGAGCTGGAAGCCGTCCTGAAAGACCAGCGTCACGTCATTACCGGCACCAATCGGGATAACCGGGTGATACTGCTCGGCGCGCTTGATGTAGTAGTCCGAGAGGGTTTTCGCCGCGGAGCTGGCGCCGCCGCCGAAACCGGCCTGGGCGATATCGCCCGCCCCCATGCTCGCCGTGGCGCCAATACCCACCGCCGGTGAGGCGGCTTTCTCAATGCCCTTACCGATCCCGTCCAGAAATCCGGACCCGCCGGCATACAGCAGGATTTGCCCGTTGCGCATCACCACCTCGCCCTTGATGCCGTTTTTACCCATAAAGGAGACGTGTCCTGCAATCTTCTGATCGATGGTGTCATCACCGAGCTGGCAGCTGATGGAGCGGGTGCGCACGATGGCGCGCTCGCTCGACACGTCCCCCCAGGCCTCGAGCGTCACGAAGCATCCGGTGAGGTCAAACTCGCCGTCGTTGGGCATCTGCACTTTTCCCGTCAGCCTCAGCTGCATCGGGACCGTGTTTTTGTCACCGGTGACGGACGCATTCGCATCGGCCCCTTCCACCACGATGGCCTCAGCAAAGCTGCCCGAGTGGATCCAGGGGTAGCGAGGCCCTTTCTTGCCGATTTCCGGCGACGTGAACTCTTCGCTGTCCATCTGACCCGGACGCGGAACGGGCGTCATGACGGGCGCGGCAGGCGCCTGCCCGCCGCCTGCCGGCCAGAAGGTTGTCGGAGGGGGGACGCCTGCAGTCGCCGCCGGGGCGTTTGCGGCAGCCAGCGCCCCGGGAACAGGCTCAGCCCCGGCGCCGTCAAAGTTTTTTGCCGCCTCAAGCTGCGTCTGCAGCAGCCTGTTTTCATCTTCAAGTTCGGTGATGCGCACCTGCGACCCTTTCAGGTCACGGCCTATCAGCCCCATTTCCGTACGGAGCTTTTTAATCTCGCTCTGGGTTTCCTTGTTCAGCCTCTGCGCTTCGGCAATCGCTGAGCGCTGCACCTTCCCGTCGAAGGACTGGTTCACCACGCCCGTCATATCCGGCGCGGGTTCGCCTTTTTGCGGCTTTGGCGGCGCGCTTTTCTTCAGGTTCATCTCTGAGACCATCCACGTTCCTGCACCGCCTGCGCCGATGACCAGCACTAGGGCAATCAGCAGGGCAACCTGACGACGGCGAACGACTTTGTTAACGTTGGCCATCTTCACCCACCCCGTTTTCACGGATAACGGTGACGGTCATTTTTCCTCCCGCCATCAGCGTCTGCGCGTTGTTATCAAACATCACGGCGCGAACGCCGGGCTTCCAGAAGTCCTGCTCCCGCAGCACAATCCCCCGGGTACCGGCATTACGCAGTTCATAACGATCGGCACGCAGCTGGTCGCCCGCCCAGGCTTTCAGGGGGGTAACAGAAAAACCGCCGGGGAGACGAATACCGTCAGAAAGAGGTTTCACTTCGCCATAGCCATCAGGGATGTTCCCGGTCAGCACGGCGCGGTTAAGGCTGATTAACAGCTTTTCGTAAGCCTGAGCGGTTTCCCATTTACGGGTTTCAGGCCGTGAGGGCGGTTCCGTGCTCATCAGTCTCAGGACGCGGCCTTCACCCTTTACGGGAGTCGCCACGACTGAGAAGGTCTGGCCCAGCGCAGTTTCTACAAAAATCGTGAATGTACGGGTGGCTACAGAGGTGAACAGCACGCCACCGGCGGTAGTCAGCCGCTTGTCTGCCAGCATTCCACCTGGCGCCGTGATGGCGGTGACTTTGTCACCAGGGATAAAAATCATGTTGGGATCGGTATTGCTGATACTCAGCCGGAGCTGCCCGCCCTGTGGGAGGCTTATCGTGGCAGGTGACTGAGCCTGCGCAGCCGTGGCCACAAAGACCAGCATGGCTGTACCAGACAATAGCGCCGGAAGGTTATTTTTCATTGGTCACCTCGTAGAACCGACCTATGCGGGTAAAGCCACCGGCGTACTTAAGCCGCAGGCGATAGCTTTTGATTTCCGTCGAGGGCTTCGAATTGCCAATCCACATTTTCAGAACGCCTCGCACGTCAACGCGCCCGTCAACGGGATAGACATTCACCTCGGAGGGATAGAACGTGGAGTTCACGTCACTGGCTTTAATTTGTGCCGCTTCCGCCTGCAGGACAGGATTAAAATCCCCCGTCACTTCGGGCAGAACGAAAGAGAGCAGGAAGGCGTGATTTGAGTCCACCGTTTCGGGCGAGACATTGAGACGCAGGGCCAGGAATGACAGCGTCATCATCCGGAAGTACTCCGCATCGGCGCTGGTGTCAGACACGGCAAAAGGCGCGCTGTACGTCATTGGCGTGACGACGGTTCGCTGCTCGTGAATGAGGCTTCTGTTGGTGATGGCGAGCCAGCTGACGGCGAAGGCGAGAATAAAGACCAGAACCATTAATACCATGAGGATAATGGCGATCATCTTTGTGGAGGAATTACGAGCGCTGATTTCCATAGCTGGCCCTGCGTAAGTTATTTAATCCATTTCCTGAAACTGGAGTCGGGAATAACGCGGTAGACAATCCGAAATAACTCAACGGGCAAATGCCAGTAGCACCAGTTGTAAAGCCACCTTGAGCTTTTTCCGCGTTTTGCCGCTTTAATCAGCTGCCAGAGCACCGCGGCAATAATCAGGCTGAAAAGATACTTTTTGGTGAAAAACCCCCACAGCAAAACGACCGCTGGGGGGATGGCTTCATCAAGGGGCAGCCCAATTAGACGGTTTTGATCTGACAACGTTTTCGGGAAACGGTATTTTTCGAGTTCGTTTCCCGTCATGTCAGCTGATAAAGGTCATACCGACGGACGTGAAGACGATCACCACGACCAGACCCAGCAGAATCAGCAGGTTCTTGGTGCGGATGTACATGGCGACACCGACGATAAGCTCGGCGATGATGATACACATCATCACGAAGGAGTCGGCGCCGAAGGTCGCTTTCACATCGTCCTTTCCGCCTGCCAGCAGGTCAGTGGCGTGGGCCATCTGACCTGCGCCGAGCAGCAGCAGCGGAGAGAGGGCAGCGAGACGGGACAGGGATTTTCGGCTGGTCACGCTGCGCCATGCTGAGCGGCAGAACTGCCATCCGCGATTTTTGACAGACGTGGGGAGGCCGCCTTTTGAACAGGTTAAACTCATAGAAACTCCATTTAACTTAATTAAATCTGAATAAAATGCTGACAGTAAAAGTCAGTCTGTTACAGCACCATATTAAAATGACGCTGTAATCAGACATCTTTACTTAAGATGGAAACATAAAGTTTAGTTCTACCATCTAAGATCCATCAGGTTTGAATCGCTTATTCTGAGCTGCGATATCAGGAAAACATTTCAAATGGTCCTCCAAGCGAATCAGAGCTTCCATCGTTTTTGTTCTCATTGACCGTTTTGAAGACTGGGTCAAAAGTTTGTTCAGCTCTGGTGATAATTGCAGAGATAACCCTACAGATTTATAACTTTGAGACACGCCCTTACTCCCTGTAACACGATGTTTATCAATGATAACAACCGAGAAAAACAAGTAAAGAATGCGCAAAAAAAAACCTATGAGATTTCATAGGTTTCTCTTTTAATCGAGCAAAAGCCTGAAAGGAACTATCTCGTGCAAGCCTTTTACATAGCACTCATAGATAAGGTCATCAATATTATCGACACAAAATTTTAACTTTATATTCTTAATATGAAAGTCATAGGATGAGGTTGACATCCCTGAAAGCTCGGCAACTTTAGTTCGTGAAAATCCCTTTAAAATAAAATATAGAACCTTACTCTCCTTGGGCGTTAGCCCCATACCTTTATAGTCCTGGATTTTAAGTTTTCCAGCTTCCCCACCCAGATTTCCATATTCAATGGATTTATTGTAGATGAGTGCAGTAGCAATAGTACCAGATGGGATTCCTTGTTTGTTGAAAATAACCTTTTTGCAGGTCAATAAGTTTGCCTTATCTACACCCATCAACGGTTCCAATACACTATAGTTATGACCAGAGAGAATATCCGCCTCATGTTCTTTATAAATATCTGCATATTCGGCCCATGGCATATCCAGATCAGAAAGACCAACCAAACTCTGAGGATCTACTCCAGAAAATTGCATAAAATTGATATTTGAGGCCACAAATCTATGATTTAAATCTTTGACCAATACTATACCACACCCCCAATCAATCAATGGGTTAGAATGATAGAACTCAATATTGTGATCTTTACCTTGATTTTCAACATAGAACTGACTAGAGTTTTTAACGGTCATTATAAAACCTCATTATTCTGACCACGGACGGTAGTGACCCACATCACTACTGTCCAACTAATTTATTTGACAGAGAAAAGAACACTTCACAAATAATATAATTATACTGTCGTGTATCCACCATCAATCACTTGATTTGTTCCAGTTATGAAGTCTGCTTTTGGCGAACTGAGATAATATACTAATGATGCAACTTCTTCAGAAGTACCAATTCTATTAAATAAATGCATTTTGCATTCAGATGCATGAACATCATCAACTGAACACCCGTATTTGACTGAAGCATTTTCTATGGCTTTTCTGTATAAAGGCGTATCAATAGTACCAGGACATACTGCGTTACATCTAATTCCATATTGAGCATAATCGATTGCTATACTCCTAGCCATTGATGATACTGCAGCTTTCGTCAACCCATAAGCATAACTATTTGGCTTTCCGACTATTGCCTGATCTGATGACAGAAGGACAATAGAACCACCATTTTTTTTCATTAATGGCAATGCTTCTTTCACAACATAAAAAACCCCGATGATATTTACATCAATAATATTATAAAAAACTTCGTTTGGGGTGCTCTCAACATCGCCTGAAAAGTGAATGCCTGATGAAACGACTAATGCATCAATTTTATCTTCCGACCTTGAAATAGCTTGAAAAGCACTCATTATATTAGTGTATTTCGATACATCGCAATGAATATATAGTGCTTCTTTTGATTCAATAACATCCAAAACATACACTTTATAGCCATTTTCTTTAAATTCTCTTACTACCGACTGGCCAATTCCTTGACTTCCCCCAGCAACAACACATACCTTACTCATTAAAAACCTCTTCAGGACAAAGTAAAAATGTAAAATTGGATTGGCATTTTACATTTCCATAACTTTTTACCCGAAACATACTAAATAAAAAACTGCATCTCATTTAAATTTACAATTAATTACGATACATTAGGAATAACACTAAAATAAATATAAATCCTATAATCAACCATTAATTGCGAGGTTCCCCAAGATATGTATATGATGTTAAATCTTTAAAACACCTGAGAGACACCATGCAAACAAACCACTTAAAAATCAAAACAGTACACTTACCGGAGCAAAAGGGTTTTCTTAAAGACTATTGGGTTGCTATATATGAAGGTAATATAGAGTGGGGTGAAAGCGAAGAAGAAGCGATCAACAAAATAAAGTGCAGCATGGAGTTAATGAAAAAGAAATCGCAAACCATCAATTAAATTAAAGCTGAAGGGTAGGAGCGCTAAAACTTACCCTTCACATTACTTTCAAATTTTATAAAATGCAAAAAATGTTTCAAAATTATCTATTACAAATAAAAACCACACAAAAATCATAGTTAAAAATAAAAACACATTGATAATTACCAGTCGCACGCCTGAACGTAAAAAATCTATCTTACAAGCTAAAACACAGTAAATAAACCAATAAAAACAAAAACAAAAACAAGAAAAACCAATACCAAATACAAAATAAAAACTTGAAGTATCAAGCGCAACATTATAAATATTGCCGCTTGATTTCATTTATGAATCCTCACCACCATCGTCAGGGAAGAAATTATTAACCTGCTGCCTGGCAAATTTTTCAATTGCTGGTTTAATATCTGAAAGTATGAAATGTCCACTATCTATGGCTTCTGGGCTTAGAGCACTCATCTTCATAATCTCAGAGCACATTGCCCTTACTCTGGACATACTTTCCAGCATGACTTTATTGTACTCCATCTGATTGAAGCCACCCTCCTTTCTTTCTCTCTGAATCATGTAGACCCGCAACCCCAGCTCCAGCAACATTGAAGACACGTTTGAAAACGATGCATCCTCAACCCCTTCCTGTTTTCTGAGCGTCACCAGATCGGAAATTTGTTCATACACATTATTGTTACAGTAAGTCTGTATTTTTGGCATTTTCTTATCCAGATAAAATTTATTTATATTCGTTTCATTCGTGAATCATATCCGATTCACTCAATCTAAACTAGCGATTCATTGACGAATCAAGCAGGCAAAAAAGGCGATTCATTTATACCGAAAACCGCGATTCGAATCTAGATTCGAATCGCATCAACTTATTGATTTATGTAGAGTGAATCACATATGAATCCAGATTCGAATCGGATGCGATTCATACACGATTCGCAAGCGATTCGCAAATTCATCGCCCGGTATAAAATACCGCATTAAAAATCACATAAGCACATGATTCTTAAACATAATCATGCAAGATGAAATCTTGCGAGGTGTGTGGGACTTTGAAGTTAAGGAGCAGGGTTAGACAAATTTGTCAGCCGGGCAGGATTACGCATATTCCGGCATTGCCGTTTTTTATCGGAAATGGCACTCTTGACGTGGGATATGATAGATATGGAATATTGAAGATGAAGAAAGTTCTTCTTGCTGTATTACTCGTGATTACCTCTCCTGCCATTGCTCAGGACTGTTTTGACATGGCGGGAAGGGATTACCATATTGAACCTGATTTATTGCGTGCAATCTCTTTCAGAGAGTCATCATGGCGCCCTGATGCAATGAACGTTGTCAGCAATCAAAGTTACGCTGTCGGTATGATGCAAATACACTCCCAGAATTTTTCACATCTGGCTCAGTATGGGATCACGGCTGGTAATCTTTACAGAGATCCCTGCATGAATATCTATACAGGTGCCTATTATCTCGCAATTGCTTTTAAGCGCTGGGGATACTCCTGGAGGGCAGTAGGAGCTTATAATGCAGGCTTTCGTGAAACGGAGGTACAAGAGAGGAAACGACAGAATTACGCAGATGAAATCAGAGCAATTTATAACAGGATCAAAAAAAATGCGTCACCTGAGTGACGCATCATCTGTTAATCAATAGCTCGCCATATCAGTTCACGTTCAGGGTGCTGAATAATGCTGACATAATCCTTTAGTGCATCCTGACGGGCGATGAGATGATTAAGAATCGTGGTGTATTCCGGTCCCATATCAACCATCTGCCATGACAACCAGTTCATTATCATTAATGTAGCAATAATTCCGGCAGCATCAGCACTAACCTTTGTTTCAAAATAATTACCAGCGATAACCATGTTATAGCGCTGCTCACCTTCCGGTGCTATATATCCGGTTTGCGTCGTGGTGAATCTGACACAGTTCGGAGCCACGTTTCCGCCAGTGCCCTGCGGAATAATCCAGTAACTCCAGAAACCACCATCGTAATCTGAATGCTGGCATAACCAGCTGGCAATCATGTTATCAGCAGAAGGCGTAAAAAAGAGTGCAGGAATAAAATCCAGACGTTCATCGCCATCTTTAACACAGTAGCGCTGGCGTTCATCGATTTTAAATTGTTCGTCTGATTCACGAGTGGCGGTTTTGACGTTTAATGTATGCATTCTGGTTTTCTCCTCATTAGGTTATTACATCGTTCGACTTCATCACTGAGCGGCAAAGGGCAATGAGCAGCTGACGGGGAGGAAATAAAGGGGCGCGCAGCGTTTATACACCCCTTTATTTCCTCCCAGGCTGATGCTAAAAGCAGCCCTCCGCGACTTGATGAAATCGGGCGATAGTCACAGCAGGAGAATGCACACATCCCGGAACGGAAAATCGTCGCAAGACGGATTTACTTTCCGGTCATTAAAGAGGCGGGAATTTATTACCGCAACGGTGAAAGCGGCGCATCCTTTCAGGATGCAGCAAGCGTGAATTTGAATTTGCGTCAGGATGGAAGCCCGCTGCCCTGAGGTTTACCGAAGAGCCGGGCAGAGACAGCTTGCTGGCTCTGTTCACGACAGCCGCGTCCCTTAAGGGACGACGCCCGGACTGATATTTATTATTTTCAACGTAAAGAATAAATACCATAAGAGATAAATAGCAGGATGCCCGATGAAATATCACAGGTCTTCATAAATAATAATGAGAAAATCACGCTCCGGAGTAATACTTGCGGCGCGGAGCGCTGCCAGTATTACTCTTCGCCGCAGGCGTGCGGCTTTTGATACCGCGAAAGGCAGGATATTCCCCTGCCCTTCAGGATAGTTATGCAGCTTTATTCATCGCTCGCATAAATTCGCGCATTGCGCTGATACGGCGCTGATCGTCCAGCCGCTTCTCAAAGTTGTTGATGTAGTACACCGGCGTATACCTGACCCTGTTAAGCTGCATCGTCAGCGTATTGCCCGTGACCACTTCGGCAGGAATACCCAGCAGGGATAGCTGTATAAACGCCATATCGGCTGCGATCGGGTCGATATCAATACAGCTACCGAACATATGCTCAGACGGGTTAAAGCCCGACTCCAGTAGATATTCCGCATACGCCACAATCATCCCCGCCGCGCCGCTTGCCGGATCGCTGACGGTCACGAACCCTTCACGCCTGATTGTCTGTTCGACATCCTGCATGAGCAGCTTCGCCATTAGCGACTGGAGGTGATACGGCGTGAAATACTGCCCGTTGCGGTCGTCGCCCAGCTCAAGCTCCATGAAAATCGCCCCGAGAAAGTCGTGAAATTTCGACTCCAGTGCGCTAACCATCATGCAGAAAAGCGTGTGTAGATTGCTGATATCGCTCCCGCTGTACTTCGCACAGATTTTACGGCTGCGATCAATGTTCTCCGGCGTTCTGATCCGCGCCATATCCAGCTCGCTGGCCGCCAGCGTGATAAAGTCGCTGAAAACCTCCCAGCGGCGCAGCTGGCGGGCGGTATCCCTGAACACGCGGATAAACTGGCGCCGTGCTTCGTCAGTCGTCATCATCCGGTGCGGTATCGTCGGCACGTTCACGGCTGGCAATACGGTTTTAGCGTGTGTAACTGGTGCAGCCTCTTTCGCCTGGTCAAAGAAGCTGGCAAAACTGAGTTGAGACATAAATTTTCCCCCTCAAATGCCGCCCCCTGCGGGGCGGCTCCTCCGTCAGTTAAATGCCCGCTTCAGTTCGAGCGTGCGTAACACCTGCCCCCACTCACTCCCGCGCATGGCAGGAATACGCACAGAGCGGCCCTTCTTCCGGCAGTGTGCAATGTGACGACCCAGCGCCCGCATTTCGGCGCTGATTTCGTCACGGTCGATATCACTGCGTTTAATTCGTACCTGTTTTTTTACAGGTGCGTTTTCCGCCTCACGCATCTGGACATACAGGGCGGTCGGTGTAACAATCGAAGCTTCACTGAATTGCATGGGTTTGTTCCTTTTGGTGAAGGCCGGATTCATCGTTCCTAGGCGAATAAATCCGGCGGGATATGGCAGACGAAAGTCTGCCTTTTTCATTTCTGGCGCTGCTCAACCTCCTTAACGCGTGCCAGAATCTCCGCGTGGTCAAGGTTGCTGTAGTCACGCATCCGGTAATAACGGATACCGATCCGCGCGTAGATTTCGGTCACGTTGCCGCAGACCATTTCCGCCAGCATGAAGGTTTCGCACTCGCCGTTCTCGCTGCTGCGCCAGTTCATCGGGTACATCAGCCCCAGCGCATCATGGAAGGCGTGCACGTCGATTTCAGCGGGCGCTTTCACTGCCGCCTTCTCACGGCTCAGCCAGTACGCCCGCTCAGCCTCAGCTGTGGCCTGTATTCCCAACAGGGCGGAAGATTCGGTCAGATGTAATTGCATGGTGTTCTCCTTTTAGGGTTGATGGCGACAAGCACTGCCGCCGTGGTAAGTAAAGCCAGCTCACTCTGCGAGCATTGCGTATTCAAAGTTCATACAGTCTTTCAGGCTTCTGTTCGCATACGTCCACGCCGCCAGCCCGTTTTCACCGTATAACCGGACCGCGTGAGCTTTAGCCTGTAACCACGGCTGCACGACATGGAACGACAGCAGCGGCTTATCACGCATCCAGTCGAGCACGCCCTCGTCCCAGACGTTTTTGCTCATGGCGCAAAGAATGTTGCAGACTTCTTCCGCCTCGTCGGCCTCTGACTGTTGCAGATTCCAGACCTGACACAGCTCCAGCAGGTATGACTTTTGCTCTGCGATAACACAGGCCAGACGGGCTTTCGGGTCTGAACCCCATCTTTCGGAAGATTCTTTGGTGGCGGTTTTGACGTTGACGTTCTGTGTGTTCATTCTGCTTTTTCTCCTGTCTGGTGGTTAATCCATCTCTCGTTGAGTTCCCTGGCGGCATAGGGCAAAGGAGCGACGGCGGGGCGGCAGGAGAAGGGCGGAGACAAAAGTTTTTGCGGTCCTTCGCAAAAAGTTTTGGCGGAGTGCATTTCACCCTTCGGATGACGACACGACGGTGCTACGACTAGCCCTCCGCCCGGGGACTTAACGGGAGAGGGCTCGCCAGGGGTATGTGGAGAGGATGAACACAGCCGACACGGCGGAACGGCGTGGCGTCAGAGGACTGTCGGCAGTTTTACCGCCGACAGGGTGAAGCGGCGCGTCCGTTTGCGGACGCAGCAAGCGCAGGGGTTGACGTTGCGTCAGGATGGAAGCCCGGAGGGCGGAGACGGTTTACCGGCTCCGTTCACGACAGCCGTGTCCCGTCAGGGACGACGCCCGTGTGTTGCCGTTTCTGTGAAAGCAGCCAGTTCATTAGCCAGGCCCGCAAGCGTATACCGCTTTTTATCCAGCACATCAGCCCGCAGCAGCAGTCTGTTAACCAGAAAAGTGTCCAGCACCGGCATTCTGCGCAGACATTTAATCCGCTGTCCGCTGGCAGACTGCAGCAACAGCATCCAGTGGTCACAGACTTCACCGGGGCTGGTCAGCAAGAACCAGTGCCTGCCATGCGGAGGAACATACCGCAGGCAGACGGGCCATACGCCACCGTATTCAGTGTGATTTTCGGATGAAACCACCCAACCCTCCGGCAAAAGCAGCTCCCGCACAACGGCCTGCGTCAGCACCTGACGTGAAGACCAGCCATCAGAGCGAGACTGCTCATAATCCTCCGGCGTCATGGCAACCAGCGCCGGTAATGTCAGTCCTTTGCTCACAAGTAGTCTCCTTTTATAGCTGCAGACTACGACTGTTCTCCGGCCCCTGCAGACCCGAAGATTTGCAGGGGATAATAACAACACTCACCGGTGAGACTTTCCGCGAAAATAGTCTGGTCGCGCCACCCCTGTTCGTAACTATCCTGTTTCTGCATTATCTTTAACCATGAATTTCATTGGGCTATATGCCGCCAAGCGGCACGAATAAGCAGGAAGAACATGTAAAAGATGACCGTCGCAGTAAACATGCCGATGAGTATCGCCAGAGATACTTCCGGAGCACCTGACCACATACTGTCACTCCTGAACACCAGAAATGAAAATAACGCACCGAGTCCGGCAAGAGACAAAAACTGAAGAATAAATGCCCGCTTCCGGGTCATAACAACACTGATGATGAGATATCCATATCCTGCGGTAATTACAGCTATTACAACAAACATTCGCAAAAAATGAGTAAAGGCATACTGAACTTCGGTCATAACTGGTTTCCATCCCGGGTAAGTTACACTGATACATTAACAGACATTAATCCGCATATTATATAACCGATTTACCCTGCTGATATCCCACGAAAGTACGCAGGCCGTGCCGTCAGTTCCCTCTCGATGAGTTCATCCGCAAACAGCGGCGCGATCCTGTTAACACGGCGCTCCAGATTCCGCCGACGGGTTGCCGCCTTGCGCTCATCGCTCCAGCGCCTGACAGGCCTGTCATACAGAAAATCTACGCACACAGCATATCCGGCTCCGGCCACCCACAGTGACATCACGGACTCAGGTGCTGGCTTCCCTGCCTCCACCACTTCTGACGCCAGCTCTGGTTCACCGGGACAGGGACCGGGACGCTTCCAGCGCAGTGAGTAACGCCACTTCATACCTGACTCCGCGCGGTCAGCTTGTTGGGGACCATCCAGCGCTCCAGCTGCCTGGCAGACTCAGTGCTTTCCCGCGCCAGCGCATCCGTTTCAGCCATCACCGTCCAGAAAGGCTGGTTATCCGTCATCCAGCGTTCCATTGGCGCCAGTGACGGAAAACGCTCGCTCCAGCGCCAGAACATCTCCTCCAGGTCGTACAGGCGCAGTTCAGTCCCCGACCAGCGTGCGCTCCAGCTGCTGACCGTCTCCGGGGTATGGAATGCCAGCTCAATCTCCGCCTGCCCTGCCAGCGCCTGATACGCTGTTTCGCGCTGGCACGCTTCCTTACGGCGCTGGCGGGTGTATTTTTCATCCCGCAGAGCGTCCTGACAGCGAACCCGCTCGGTCTGCTGAAAGGCCACCTCCGGAAAGAGGCGCTGACCTGCACCGACAGGAAGCGGCAGCCAGCAACACGTCCCGCGACTTTCAATCAGGGCATCGATGGCACTGAGCCAGCAGTCCCTGCAGCCCCGCAGCTCCCGCGCCGTCAGCACCGGCGCAAAATGATGGATTTCCCTGAGTGAGATGCGCGTGCTGCCCGTGAGCCGGCGAAAAAAGGCGCTGGCATACGGGTACGCCGCTGACACCGCGCCGCGCGACCGCCTGCGCTCAACCTCAGCGATGGCTTCCATCGCGGCGCGGCGCTCAGGGCTGAAGGGAACCAGAGAGAGATGTGAGGGGATCATGCCGCGCCCTCCGCTGCCAGAATACTGATGATACTGGCCTGACTGTATCCGTCCGCATCGAGACGCGCCGTCAGGCTGACGGTGTGGCTGACAAGCTCCGGCTGGTAGCCGCTCAGGGTTCGAATGACGGAGAACGGACGACCGCTGGCGGGAACGAACACCACCATCCAGACGGGACTGATGGCACCGGGACTGCACACCGCAATATGATAATTGCCGTGCGAGGGGGTAAAGCGCATCTGTACGGGGAAGAACCCGCCGAACTCGCTGCGGTACTCGCCGTTCATGTCCCAGTTGTCAGGGCAGGACAGGTCACGCATGACGGCGTGGGTCAGTTCACGGCGGTAGTCTTCGCCGCTGTCTCGCCAGTCCTCAAACTCATCACAGGACATCGTTTTCAGTACATCGGAGGTCAGAATAGTGCGCATGGGTTTATCCTTATCGCCGCCCCGCAGGGCGGCGCTCCGTTATCAGGCGGCGTGTGCCGTGTCGGTGATGTTGTTGTCAGTGCTGTCGGTATCTGAAACGGCGTCGTCAGCACCGGATTCAGCCACTGACTCCGGTCCTTTCAGCCATGCCGGAACCCAGCGGGTGTGCTGCATAAAGTGCTCTGCATGTGCTGCGGCGTCGCCTTTCTTCATCTTCTCCGCGTCACCCGCCGCGCCCGTCAGCCCCGCCTCCTTCAGGGAGGCGACAATCTGCGGATGTTTCAGGCTGCCGAAGTAATTGTCCTTCGTCGGCTGCCACCAGTCGCGCAGGTGGAACCCGATTGCCGCCTCGACCGTATCGAGGGTACTGCGCGAGGTATGCCCCATATCGCGGGTCTGAACCCCGTCAACGGAACAGGCCGTGCAGAAGGCCATGAGCGACATCAGCACCTCCCCGCTCAGGGCGAAGAAGGTGGTGAAGTCCTTCTCCCAGCCCGCTGGCAGCAGGGCTTTCAGACGTGCTTTTTCTGTCATCAGGAGGTCAAACGCTGCGCCGCTCTTACCGGACGGGGCATTCTCCGTCAGGCTGCCGTGAGACACGGTCAGGCTGATACGGAACGGGTGTGTCGTCGTCAGACAACCGGAGAACACGCAGGTACACATGCGCCATACCATCAGCGCCACGGCTTTTTCAGGCTGCTGCATCAGCGCGGCCTGTACCGCCAGCGTACGCTCGGAGGTCATTTTCGTGAGCAACGGGACGCTGATCCCCTCGGCGGCATCTGTCTGACGCGAGGTGAACGGCACCGTTACGCTGCTGGTTTCGGTTTCTTCCGGCATATCCGCTTTCAGGCGCACACCTCGCTGCACGTATACCTGCCCTTCGTACAGACTGACCATTACCCCCGCCCCTGACTTCATATCGTCAGTCCACGCGCTGACTTCTGAGGCCTGTTCGATCGCTTCGATCTCAGCTTCCAGCGCGTCCGTCTCGTCGCAAACGCTGTCATATGTGTCGTACTGCTCCCGCAGGGCATCAAGACGCTGCTGTTGTTCAGGGGTGTAGACCGGATCGGGTTCAACAGGCTGAACGAACTCCTGACCGTCTTCGCCGTGATACCAGATGCGGGCTGCGCGTCCGCGGCTCCATGCCCAGCCCTCACGCTGCTGTATGTCCTGGGCGATACGCTCCAGCTTCTCCTGCACCAGACGCTCGACCAGCACGCTGTCAGCCGTGCCGTCGCCCTCGTCCTGGCTGAACAGATCTTCGCGGACGTACCCTCCCGCCGCCTCGTAAGCCTCGCGTCCAATGAAACGGAATTTGGTGTTGTCGGTGCGCATCTCGGTTTCAGTAATGGCGCGTTTTATCAGGTGCGCGGGGGCATTCGACCAGCTGGCCTTCACGCTTTCGAAGACCTCAACCTGACGGGCAGGATCGTCCTCGAGACAGATCGCCTGACACTGCTCAACAGTCAGTTCGTCCTGCGCGAGCCTGTCCATCAGGGACGGGGCGAGGTTTGCCAGCTTCAGCATGCGCTGCACGTGGCGGGTGCTGAATCCGAGGGCGTCGCCAATCTGCGCGGGGGTTTTGCCCTGCTCTGCCAGGGTACGGAAACCTGCGATCTGCTCGGCGGGGTGCATGGCGGCGCGCTGCTCGTTCTCGGCAACGGAGGCGAGCGCAGCAATATCGTCAGAGACGCGCCTGACCATCACGGCGTGGTCATCCGGCAGACGTCCCTCCTGCGCCAGCAGATTCAGGGCGGTAAGACGGCGGCCACCTGCGGCCACACCCAGCTTTCCGTCTGCGAGAGTGTGAACAATCAGGTTCTGGAGCAGTCCGAGCGTCTCAATGGAGTCGGCCAGACCGCGAACGCTGTCCACCGAATAGGGGATGGTGCGCACGTTAAGCGGGGATTTAACGAGATCGGACAGCGGAACATACTCGACCTCGGCGGCCTCAAGGGCGGCTTTCAGGGCTTCTTCCTGCGCCTTCGTGATTTTTTTGCTGCTCGCTTTTTTGGGTGCTTTTGATTTAACATCGGTTACTGACATAGTTAATACCTCACAGATTGATGATTGTCCGGCCCTGCGGAGTTAGCGCTCCGGCAGGGCACCTCTTACTGCTTACTTCGTTTTACGGATACCGTAACGTTCGATGTAACGGTTGAGCCATTTCCCTGCATCCGCTTCAAAATTCCATGCGCGCCACACCATCTCGCCATCCTTACGGACAACGAGGCGAAAGTGCGTCCCCTGGTCATCCTCAATCGCAACATTCTCAAACTCCGCCGCCACGGCTTCAGCCTGTTCGCGGGTGAAGGTGTCATCCGGTAACGGTCCGGCGTTATAAATACTCATGTTTTCTCCTTCAGCCCCGCCAGTTGCAGGGCGTGTTCATCAGGGTTTCAGTACGGGGCATCATCATCCATCGGCGGATAGTCGTCCGGTAGCGGCTGCGGCACCTGCTGAGACGGTGCGGCGCTCTGACGGCTTTTTCTGGCTCCCTTCGCTTTCGGGGATTTTTCCTGCGCATCAGCTGGCTGTGGCTGAGTCTGCGACTGCTGCGGGGCGACATTCCGGGACTGACCAGCGTCACGACGACCACCCAGCATCTGCATGGTGCCGTTCTGCCCGACCACGATTTCGGTGACGTAACGGGTCAGGCCGCTGTCGTCCTGCCAGTTACGGGTACGCAGCTGGCCTTCGACATACACCTGAGCGCCCTTGCGCAGGTACTCCCCCGCAACTTCCGCGAGCTTGCCGAACAGCACGACACGGTGCCATTCGGTATTTTCTCGCATCTCTCCGGTCTGCTTATCGCGCCAGGACTCTGATGTGGCGAGGCTGAAGTTAGCCACCGCGCCGCCGTTGGGCATGTAACGAACGTCCGGGTCCTGCCCCAGATTGCCCACGATGATGACTTTGTTGATGCCGCGTACTGTCATGATGAATCTCCTTCCGGTTGTTTTGCCTTTAAAAACCATCACCCGTTGAGTTGCCGGGGCCGCGGTTTTGACGTTTTGCGGGGACCTGCTGAACCTGCCCCCTGGTTGTTACCTTCACCCGTTTGAGAGCCGTTCGCCGCAGGGGCGTAAACCAGCACGGGCGATGGCGGATGTCCAGGGCGCGGTTTACCGCGTGCCATTTACCCTGGACAGCTGACAGCGACTGTGCTTGTCTCAGCCCCGGCGAAAGGACTCAGAGGGGTGAAATGACCAGGAGGAAATGAGCAGGAACCCGCCGCAACGACGGAACGCGCGGGCGCGAAACGGCGTTGCGCCTTACAGCCCGGCATCTGTTTGCCGGGGTGCAGAAAGCGCAGGATACGGCGCGTGAAGGGCGGCGTGACCGGAACGGTCGCAGCAAGCCTGCCGTTGACGTTGCGACAGAGGGATGGAAACCCGCTGCCCCGGAGGGGCCGGGCAGAGACAGCTCTGCTGGCTCTGTGCAGAGCATGACAGCCCCGGTTCCCGCCAGGGAAGTCGCCCGCACTCATATCGCTCAGGAAGAAAAGCTGACAGGGCAGCGATATCATCCTGTGCGCCATCACCAACGGCAACGGCAACGGCAACGGCAACGGCAACGGCAACGGCAACGGCAACGCAGGAATTATCACCGGAACAGAAATACCGCCGACCAGCTACAGCTCACCGGTATTCATACTCTGACACCACAGGAACATCAGACACTGGCGGAGATGCGCGGCGCCGCAGGCGCTGCGTACTTCGCCGGCAGGCAGCGCCTGCCAGGTTTTTGCGCGCGGGCTGACAGGCGGCTAAACCGCCTGCCCGGGATAATCAGTTGCTGAAGACGTAGCCGTCGTGGAATACATAACCGCTGCTGAACAGGTCACGCGCCCAGGCTTCAAAATCGAAATAGCTACGCAGCGGCTCCGGCACCTCATTCAGCAGGCCGTTGTCTTCAGCCATTTCACGCGCATAGTCCTCCTCGCTCTCCGCCTCGCCGCGATACGCATCATCAAACGCGTCATAGTCACACTCGCCTGTATACTCCGCCCAGGCGATAAACGCGGCTTCCCTGCCCTCTTCTTCGGCGCGTTTGTACGCGGCGATAAAATCCCAGTCGATGGCGCATTCAGAGACGAACTGTGACGGGATACCCTCCCAGTCCTGGAACATAAATTCTGCGCCCCATTCATCGGCGTGCAGCGCCTGACAGGCCTCGTAAAAATCCTCCCGGCCGTCAAACTCCGTCAGGTCAAACCATTTGCCGAAAATGCTCCCGCAGTTGTACTTGTGGTACGTGCCAACGTAGACAGCAGGTGTGGTGGTCGTAGTGCTCATGGAAATTCCTCCGTGGTCGATGTCGTCTGAGTTCCGGCTTACGCCGTGCCGACACGACAGCCCGACAGGGAGCGAAAAATGCATGGGCGATGCATGAAGCCGCAGCGCCGGTAAACAGCGGAGAGGGTCTGGACGGTTAGCGAGCGAATATTGAGCGAGATAACGACGGGAAGAACCGCGACAGGCATTTAAACAAACGGCGACCGGGTGAAGGCATCGACGTCAGTGAACCCTTGCATTTGCAGCGTTCGGGCTAAAGTAGAGGCACGGCGTTTGCCGCAGGCCGCACGAACGTCACTCACCGCGCGGCCGTAACGCCGTGGAGGTCTCGCCGGAACAGAGGAGCTGGCGACATCCTTTTACGTTGCAGGACCGGCAGGGCCAGGATTGCTCCCGGCCCTGCGGCTGCATCAGATCCGCTCCATCAGCATTCTGACATCGTGTAGTGCCTGTTTGAGGAATTCAGGCGTGGGTCGCCCGGCCTCCCATGCCTGCCCGACAAGATTTTCCAGGTCACCTTCCTGTCGCCGCAGTACGCGCATGAGCAGCGCCGCAGGAACGCTTACCTCGCGTGCCACGGCCTCACGGTGTCGTACCAGAAGGTCGCATACGCCTGAATTTGTAACGCCTTCCCTGCGATATACAGCCATATCCGTATTACCGGTTGTTTCCATCAGTCCCTGAATCTCGGCAGGTTCCGGCTTTACATCAAGTTCACCGCAGGCGACATAAAAAGCTTCTTCGGTCCATACCAGCAGTACCAGCGGCTCGTCGGGGGTGAACATGTTTTCGAGCCGGGTGCAGAGTTCTTCGCGTGTTCCGTACATTCTGATTCTCCAGAGTCTTCTTCTGGCGGGCGTTTCCGCCCGCCCGTGTCAGTCTTTAAAGCTGGCGTCCAGCTCCAGCGCCTGCCGGTATGCTTCAAGATAAAGTGCGTTGATGCGGCAAATTGTCTGGCGGGCCAGGCGCTCCGTCAGGTTCTCCGCGTCGTAGCGGTAGCGGGATTCCAGCGCATTGAGCGTGGCGCGCAGATCGCACATGCTGTTTGCCAGGGCGGCAACGTCGGCACGCAGTGCTTCGTTTCCGGCATAGTTCGTCATGCGGCCTCCGGATACCAGCGGTCGTCATTTGCCGCCGGGGTCTGCATGGCGCGGCGTACCGCATCAAGGCGTTTCTGTCCCGCCTGGTGATACTGCTCCAGCAGTTCGATCCCGATGTAGCGACGGCCAGACTGGAGGGCAGCCACGCAGGTGGAGCCGCTTCCGGCAAACGGATCGAGAACAATGGCGTTCGGGTGTGTGAAGCTCTCAATCAGCGGTTGCAGGCTGGTTACGGGTTTTTCGGTCGGGTGGTGGCGGTTGCCGCTGTATTTCCAGCCCAGCACATCCGGCAGCGGGTTTTGCGGAAGGGCCGGACGGCCTTTTGCCAGCAGGTAGGCACATTCATGGCGATAGCCAACATAAGCGGACTTCGATGTGTAGGTTTTGGTAAACACCAGGTGGCCGACAACGCTGAATCCGGCATGTTTCCAGGCGGCCATAAAGCGATCGACGCGGTTCCAGCCGTAGAAACTCACCATCAGCGCGTCTTTTTTCAGCACGCGATACATCTCATGGCAGGCGGGTTGCAGCCATTCATCGGTTTTGTCACCGGCGATGGTACGCCCCTGACGGTCACGAAAACCTACCAGATATGGTGGGTCTGTCAGGATAAAATCGACAGCGTTATCCGGAAAGCCGGACATGATATGGACGCAGTTACCCAGGATAAATCGGGACATGATACTTCTCCTTTCTCAAATGCGGCGCCAGTTACGCCGTGCCGATACGACAGCCGGGTTAAAAGCGGAGAATGCAGGGGCGGTGCCGCAAGCCGCAGCGCAGTGAAAAAGCAGACGCTGGCTGGACGGTTTGACGGCGAAAATTGAGACGGAAAACGACGGGAAGACAGCGGGTAATGCCTCTGAAATTAACTGCGACCGGGTGAGGACACCGACAGAGTGAACCCTTGCATTCGCAGCGTCCCGGCTACAGTAGCGGCACGGCGGCCACACGATGGCAGGAACCTTAAATACGGCCTATGTTCAGAACTGAGGTGAACCCTGATTAGAGATCCACAGCGGAGAAACACAATGTGTGGTCGGTTTACGCAGTATCACTCCCGCGAGGAGTACCAGGCCTTTCTCGGAGAAGAAGCTGAACGGGATATTCCGTATGATCCGGAGCCCGTCGGCCGCTACAACGTTGCGCCCGGAACCCGGGTATTGCTGCTGAATGAACGCCGCTCGCAGCTGCATCTTGATCCTGTTCACTGGGGTTATGCCCCGGAGTGGTGGAAAAAGCCCGCTCTCATCAACGCCCGAAGTGAAACTGCTGCCGGCAGCCGGATGTTCAGGCCACTCCAGGAGCACGTACGGGCCATTGTTTTTGCCGACGGCTGGTTCGAGTGGAAACAGCAAAACGGCGTGAAACAGCCGTTTTTCATTTACCGAAAGGACGGAAATCCACTCCTGCTCGCAGCCATCGGGAAACAACCATTTGAAAACGGCAATGACCAGGAAGGATTCCTAATCGTCACAGCAGCTGCGGATGAGGGACTGCTGGACATTCACGATCGGCGACCGCTCGTGTACTCACCGGCTGCCGCACGTAAATGGCTCAGCGAAAACACAACCGGTAAAGAGGCGGAAGACATTGCCCGCGAGGGCAGTCTTCCTGCCGAAGATTTCACATGGCACCCCGTCAGCCGGGCAGTTGGCAATCCCGGTAACCAGGGCCGGAAACTTATTGAGCCACTGACCTAGCAGACGCTGAGATACGCGGCATCCACTCACAGGGTTATGCACCGTTTCTGTGGATAACCCACAGCCTGTTTTATCCGCCAGAACAATGACCTGGTAATAGCCGGTAAAATTCTCCTTGCAGGACGGAAAATATCTTAAATAATACTGTATATAAAAACAGGTATTTTAAGAGGTATGCCATGATCCTTTTTGTCGCTCCCGCATCTGAGCCAGCACTGTTTACCGCACCACTTTTCACAGAGCGCTGTCCGGCAGGTTTTCCGTCACCGGCTGCGGACTACACCGAAGACGAACTGGATCTGAACGCCTACTGTATCCGTCGCCCCAGCGCGACTTACTTTGTCCGTGCCATTGGCGATTCGATGAAGGATATGGGCCTGCACTCCGGCGACCTGATGATTGTCGACAAGGCCGAAAGACCTGTGCAGGGGGATATCGTCATCGCAGAAACAGATGGCGAATTCACCGTTAAACGCCTGCAGCTTAAACCCCGGATTGCCCTGCTGCCGATGAATCCCGCCTACCCCACTCTTTATCCGGAAGAACTGCAGATCTTCGGCGTGGTGACGGCATTCATACACAAGACGCGGGGTACGAACTGATGTTTGCACTCGCTGACGTGAATTCATTCTATGCCAGCTGTGAAAAGGTATTTCGTCCGGACCTGCGTAACAGGCCCGTTGTGGTGCTCAGCAACAACGATGGCTGCGTCATCGCGCGCAGTGCCGAAGCGAAGCGGCTGGGTATTAAAATGGGCGTCCCCTGGTTCCAGCTGAAGACGGCAAAATTCCCGGAGCCGGTCATTACGTTCTCGAGCAATTACGAGCTCTATGCGTCTATGTCGAACAGAGTTATGTCTCATCTCGAGGAGCTGGCGCCGCGCGTGGAGCAGTACAGCATCGACGAGATGTTTCTGGACATTCGTGGCATAGACCGCTGCATTAATTTTGAGGACTTCGGCCGGCAGCTGCGCGAGCACGTGCGTTCCGGTACGGGGCTGACAATCGGTGTCGGGATGGGGCCGACCAAAACGCTGGCTAAAAGCGCGCAATGGGCGTCGAAAGAGTGGCCACAGTTCGGTGGGGTGCTTGCCCTGACTTTAAATAATCCGAAGCGAACGGAGAAACTGCTCTCACTGCAGCCGGTTGAAGAAATCTGGGGAGTAGGCCGGAGAATTTCGAAAAAGTTGGGCACTATGGGTATCACTACGGCACTGCAGCTGGCGCGCGCGAACCCTGTATTTATAAGGAAAAATTTCAACGTTGTGCTGGAGAGAACCGTCCGGGAACTCAACGGAGAAAGCTGTATTTCACTGGAAGAAGCACCTCCGCCGAAACAGCAGATTGTCTGCAGCCGCTCCTTTGGGGAGCGCGTCACGACATATGAAGCCATGCGGCAGGCAGTCTGTCAGTATGCTGAACGTGCAGCTGAAAAGCTGCGCGGCGAGCGTCAGTTCTGCAGGCATATTGCCGTTTTTGTGAAGACGTCGCCGTTCGCTGTAAACGAACCGTGTTACGGGAATGTGGCCAGTGAAAAGCTGATGACTCCCACGCAGGATACCCGGGACATCATATCCGCAGAGGTGAAAGCGCTGGATCGGATCTGGGTGAATGGCCATCGATATGCAAAAGCAGGTTGCATGCTCAATGATTTCACTCCTACCGGTGTTTCACAGTTGAATCTGTTCGATAATACTCAGCCCCGAAGCAACAGTAATCAGCTGATGAAAGTCGTGGACGGTATTAACCATTCTGGTATGGGGAAAGTGTGGTTTGCGGGGCGAGGCATTGCTCCTGAGTGGCAAATGAAGCGGGAGATGCTTTCTCCTGCTTATACGACACGCTGGTCAGATATTCCTGCAGCGAAACTGGCGTGAAATTTTGGCGATTTCACCTTGAAATTCTCAACCTAAATTATCTAATTACAATAAGTTAGGTGTGAAATCGCCGTGGCGAAATTATTGGCTCAAATTTCTTTCAAGGACCTCGTTGATAGCCTTGTCCAGTTCATCCTGAACCACTTTTGACATACGGCTAAACTCATAAGTCAGCGTGCGCCCTTTCACACGCTTGCGCGCGAATTTGTCCTTTTCTTCAAAGGACCAGAGTGGGGAAATCACTGACTTTTCCTTGGGGGGGGGAGCTATCAATGCCTGCGATGCCTGAGAAATCAGCTTCAGTATACTGGCTTTCTGTTCGTCTTCTGGTCGCTCGCGATCACTCAAAATTGCATTGTGTTGATCAGAGACAGACTGAATGAGTTCTTCAGACGTTAAGCCCTTTTCACTGAGCTTTTCATTAACCTCTAACAGAATTTTATAGTCACTAAACGACAGCTCAGACTGAACCGGGAACAAAGAAATCAATTCTTGCGGTACGGCTGCCGCCTGCAGTGCCCTGGTGACCTTAGCCTGGGATAACCCCTCCAGTTCAGCAATTTCCTTTTGATTGAATCCGGACTCTTTCAGAGCCATCAATCTTAAGCCGATCTCCCGAAGGTTATGCTCTTTAGCTGTCTGGATATCTTTAGCCAGCTGGCGAGCTTCATCAGCTGATAAAAGTTCATCGGTAACCATTACATCAAGGCCTGTACGGATATAAATCGCTGAGGCTCGCCGTCTTGAACCATCCAGTATCTCAATCCTTTCACCTTGTTGTATGCCAATACAGGGGAAGAACTGCTGAAACTTAATCGTCTGGATAATAGATTTCAGGGACTCCCTGGTCAGAGCAAGTTGATCTCTTCCGTTGGTTTCCTGGTTTACGAATGTCTTACTTTCAACGTCCGATGCAGGTACCCGAACAAACCTGAACGTTATCTTCCTGCCGGTTTTTAGAGTAAATACCTGACTTCTTTGGGTGTCAGTCATCTCGACCATTGACGCCTGGGTATTTAACTGCCTGCCAATGGTTTTTCTTTTCTCATTCGACATCACATACCTCCGTTAGTACGAATGAACTCAATGCGATCAAATACGGCCTTCGCAAAGTCTTCCGCTGCTGATTTTGCGCTTTTAAGCGCCTCGGTGCTTCCATCATAGGTTGCTGGATTTGCGGAAATAACGGTGTCAAAAGTCTCCCCGCAGCGCTCGAAGCCATCCAGCCGCGGCAGAACCATGTCGAGCATATCGGCACCGAATACCTCTTTGGCCTGACTATGGCAAATTTTGTGATCAGATTTGTTCAGGATTTTAGACATAAAACCGACATTTCCGATGAGATTGCAGGTGTGTCCATCCTGTTCAATCGAATCAATAAGCGCAGGAAGGCTGGCTACAAACTTCAGGGAAGAATGAAAATCAACTGTTGCCGGTGGAAGAGGGGTCAACATCAGGTCTGCCGCACCGATGCAGTTTTTCAGGAACGCATCGAGGTGAGGACCACTATCAAGGAAGATAAAGTCGTAGTCATACCGGAGCTTGTCGATAATGTTCTCTTTAAGCACTGCATGAATATTTTGCCCTGGCAGATGTTCCTCACACAATCCCTTCCAGCCTTCAGCAAGGAATGCATCGTCAATGGAAGCGGGAATAACATCAACGCCCGGGATAATTGACGGCACGATGAAATCTGACAGTAATTCTTCACGAGACACGTTCTGGAGCATGGCCTGAGCAGCCGTATTTTCAACCAGGCCCACTGAATTCTCATGGCTCAGGAACATTGTCAGAGATGCCTGCGGATCGAAATCGATGGCCAGAATACGCAGGTCTTCGAACAGAAGCTGAGGATGAGCCCGAAAAGCATGGGATAATGAAGCGGTAGATACTGTCTTGGAACCGCCACCTTTAAGGTTACATACAAAAAGAGTGAAGGCTTCATCGAAGCGATCTCTGTACTTGGGTACTTTACGATGGAAATACAGATCGATGACGTTCTGAATCGTCATCGCGTACTTCATCGTATTGCCGGAAGGTTTCTTTTTAAAAATGTAGCCACTGGCTTCCATTTCGGCCACAGCATACTCAACACTCCCTTTGCTGAGCTTAGGCAGCTTATATAGGGCGGCTTTGCTGTATTCCTGATAGAACTCGGTAAGCTTCAATTCCTCTTTTTGCTGGCGGATACTTTCGCTCAAGGATGTCAGAAGTTTACCTGCACGTGTGGCGACTTTCCGTAACTGATCAATATTTTTCATTTATCACCTCATGACATTTTTTGTCATTTTGAACAAAAAGAATCATGTTGCAAGAAATAATTCATATTATTTTGATTTTGCTCTCACAGGAGACTCCGAAGATTAAATGGAGAAGAGGGCACTACGTCCACAATCATTTTGTTGACCCAAAGCGCAAACCGTGAGTCTGTTCAGAACTTGCTTCTGAGCAGGTAAGGGGTTGGGCAAGCCCGGCGGGTGCGTCAGTCTGTCACATTTGAGTATGCTCTATATATCCCACCAGTAAAAATATCGTCAAATGTTATTGTGACCACATAAATGATACCATGGTATGCAAGACCACTTAAATGTTACCAGAAGGACAAATAATGTTCGTTTTTGGTTACCTCCGGGCATCAACATCAGAGCAGGATGCCAGCCGGGCAGAAAATGCACTGAAGGCATTTGCAAACCAACATGGCCACCGTATTGCTGGCTGGTATATCGATAATGTATCCGGTACGACAATGAACCGTCCTGAACTGATCAGGCTACTTGGTGATGCTGAACCAGGTGATGTTATTCTCATTGAACAGGTCGACAGGCTTACCCGTCTGGATGATAAAGGCTGGGAGACACTCAGAAAACAAATCACCGACAAGCAGCTGGCCATCGTCAGTCTTGATCTACCGACAAGCCATCTGGCGCTATCCAGCACAGTAAGTGATGACTTTACCCGAAGTATGCTGAAGGCCGTAAATGGCATGATGCTGGATATGCTCGCCGCTATTGCCCGAAAAGACTACGAGGACCGGCGACGGCGCCAGGCTGAAGGTATAAGCAAGGCAAAAGCGGAGAGCAGGTATCGGGGCAGGGTAGCCGATGCACAGAAACATGAATTGATACGCACTCTGCGGCTGGTCAACGGAAAATCGCTACGAGAAACAGCCCGCCTGGCTGGCGTATCAAAGATGACCGTAATCAGGGTCTGTAACAGCAACCATAAACAGGATACTGATTGACGATACTTATTCACGTTAGGTTCAGAACAAACAATTAAGATAATGGAGCGAATATGGCTGAAAGAATATCTCAAAGAGAACAGGAGTTGTTGGAGGATTTCCTTTGTACTGTTCTGGATGATTTCAGTAAAGGCAGTATAACCCGCCATCAGGCTGTCAGCGGTATCGTGACATTATATACAGCTGCCGCAGAAGGACGTAGAGAAGAGGCTTTAGAATATCTGAGAGAGGGAAGAAAGTTGCTCAGGCAGTAATCGATGATGAGTAAATAAGGTTCAGGAAGGGGACCGAACCCCCCCGGAACGGCCCCCTGAAGGAATGGCAATTCCTTTCACCGTAAATACTAGCTTTTTTCGAGCTGTGATAACATATTCGGGTCATTTTTCAGAGCCAGGGCTGATGAAGAAGAAAAACAGCACACCCACTCCTCACGATGCCACGTTCAGGCAGTTCCTGACGCAACCGGATATTGCCCGGGATTTCATGGAAATCCACCTGCCCGCAGAGCTGCGAGCAGTCTGCGACCTCAGCACACTAAAGCTGGAATCAGGCTCGTTCGTTGAGGATGATCTCCGCCAGTATTTCAGCGACGTCCTCTACAGCCTGAAAACCACAGCCGGCGACGGCTATATTCATGTTCTTGTCGAACACCAGTCAACGCCGGACAAACATATGGCTTTCCGCCTCATACGCTATGCGGTAGCCGCCATGCAGCGCCACCTGGAGGCTGGGCATAAAAAACTGCCACTGGTGATACCGGTGCTGTTCTATACGGGTAAGCGCAGCCCGTATCCGTACTCCACCCGGTGGCTGGATGAGTTTGACGATCCCGGGCTGGCAGGCAAACTCTACAGCGGCGCTTTCCCGCTGGTAGACGTTACGGTTATCCCGGATGATGAAATCGCTGGCCATCGCAGCATGGCCGCCCTGACTTTACTGCAAAAGCATATTCACCAGCGGGACCTGGCAGAACTGGTTGACCGGCTGGCGCCCATCTTGCTGGCGGGATACTTGTCTTCATCGCAGGTGATATCGCTGGTACACTATATAGTACAGGCAGGTGAAACATCCGACGCCGAAGCCTTTGTACGCGAACTGGCACAGCGTGTGCCGCAACACGGAGACGCACTTATGACCATCGCACAACAGCTTGAACAGAAGGGCATCGAGAAGGGGATTCAGCTCGGTGAACAACGTGGTATTGAAAAAGGCCGTTCAGAAGGGGAGCGCGAAGCGACCCTTAAAATTGCCCGAGCCATGCTGCAGAACGGTATCGACCGCAGTACCGTCATGAAAATGACCGGTCTGACTGAAGACGACCTGGCGCAGATCCGCCACTAATCCTTTCCTGACACTCCCTGTCTGGCCATCAGCATAAACTGGTGGGGCAGGGAGGCACCAGACTCTGCCAGCCACAACGATTAAACAGCTTCATTACCCCCGCTACGTTCCCTGTCAGACGTGCTGTCAGCGGATTTATCTGTCGGTCGCTGTCGTCAAAAGCGACATCGAGGTTGGCCCGTGAGAGATAAATGCCGTTCACGCCCGCACTGAGCGCCACAACATTCCGGCCGGACCATTCCCGACCGCTCAGCAGACGGTAGTTCCAGTGCATATCTTTCTTTTTTACCAGCTCATCCTGTGAGCGTCACGCTGTAGCCAGAATATAAGTAGTGCTCGCCGCAGCCTTGTGACCGAGCAGTGCGAGCGAACTGGCGAGGAAGCGCAAGATCATCATTACTAAAATGGGCTGGTACGCGCCTGTGTTTGATCACTGAAAATGCATATTTTATCGATTTTACTTCAGTGGGTTATCCACATATACAGCTCTTCGATCCAGCAATAAGATCCTTTGATCGATCCCTTCAAGATCCATATAAGATCCCCGGATCGCTGCAGCCCACGTCTGCTTTGTTCTTAGGGGATGATCACATAAGCTGTAGCAGGATAATCATAAGCTGTAACTTGTTTACAATAAGCTGTATCATGCAAAGGATATACTGTAATGAGTCAGGAACATAAACTACAGTAAGTATGAAGCCCAGAAATTTGCCCTGGGTTGTGTATAACATGAAGCCACTTGTAGTGGACCTTACGGCTATTACAGGTCATCAATCAGCATTCTTATTCTTTACTTTTCCACCGCCCGGAGGCTATCTGGACAAGGACAATCTGAACATAAAAAAACTGTTTGAAGAGGTGGATAAGTCCTCTGGCGAAATAGTTAACCTTACGCCTAACGGCAGCAACACGGTACAGCCCGTGGCGCTGATGCGGCTTGGTGTTTTCGTTCCAACGCTCAAGTCTCTGAAAAACAGTAAAAAGAATACGCTTTCCCGTACGGATGCTACGGAAGAGCTGACGCGCCTTTCCCTTGCCAGAGCTGAAGGTTTTGATAAGGTCGAGATCACAGGCCCGCGGCTTGATATGGATAATGATTTCAAAACTTGGGTCGGGATCGTCCATTCCTTTGCCCGGCATAAGGTTATCGGCGATAAGGTGGAACTTCCGTTCGTCGAGTTCGCTAAATTGTGCGGTATCCCTTCAAGCCAGTCGTCCCGTAAACTTCGGGAGCGCATCAGTCCCTCGCTTAAACGCATCGCGGGCACCGTGATCTCATTTTCCCGCACTACCGAAAAGCATACCAAAGAGTACATCACGCACCTGGTCCAGTCTGCCTACTACGATACGGAGAAAGACGTGGTTCAGTTACAGGCGGATCCACGTTTATTCGAGCTTTATCAGTTTGACCGCAAAGTACTTCTGCAGCTCAAGGCTATCAATGCCCTGAAGCGCAGGGAATCTGCTCAGGCACTATATACCTTTATTGAGAGTCTTCCGCGTGATCCGGCTCCTATCTCGCTGGCGCGCCTCCGGGCCCGCCTGAATCTGAAATCACCTGTCTTTTCACAGAACCAGACGGTAAGGCGTGCGATGGAGCAGCTGCGTGACATTGGATACCTGGACTACACTGAGATCCAGCGTGGCCGGACAAAGCTTTTCTGTATCCATTACCGGCGACCCAAGCTGAAGGCACCCAACGATGCAAGTGCGGAGAACCCGCAGCTGCCGGCGGCGAAGCGGGATGTCAGTCCGGAAATGGCTGAAAAACTCGCTGTCCTGGAAAAGCTGGGTATCACGCTTGATGATCTGGAGAAGCTGTTCAAAACATCATGAACATAAGCTGTAGTGAGTAATCGTATTGTTGCTACTCACCACAGCTTATATTACTGGTTCTGGAGAGTAACTTGCTCACTATAGTTTATATATGCTGTCGCGAGGCATCTCCTGTCAGGGCGTTTGTACCACTTGTCAGATTGCTGTTATCTTCGGTCTGAGCACTATTGGCTCGTTGCAACGGACGTTCTTAAGGATAAACTTACTCACTGTAGCTTATGCTACTCATTGTAGTTTATGTACTGGGCGTGTTGCTCACCATAGCTTATGTCATTGTGGTGGGTACTAAGGTCATTTCAGTGGCGGCAGTGCCCGTAAAATCTCAGCTGCATCACGTCCGTCTCCGGTACACGGCACTGCCAGCGTGGCGGCCATGTCCAGCGCAAACACCCGCGTATAAACCTCCATAGAACGCGGATCCTTGTGCCCCGCCAGCGCCTGAATAACTTTCCTGGGTTGCCGGTGATAGAGCATGTGCATGATATAGCTGTGGCGGAACGTGTGCGGCGTCACCGGGATGGAAAAATGCACACCGTCTTCTCCGGCCCGCTTCACCGCCTGCTTCAGTCAGTTGCGCATGGTTTCATCGGTGACGGCCCACAGAGGCTCGCGCCGGCGGGGCCGCGTGGTGACCATCCAGCTCTCCATCTGCTGCACAAAATTTCCGTCCGTCAGCGGAACCAGTCGAACCTCATCTTTTGGCGGGCGCCCGCGACGCGCGCGCACTTTTTCTGACAGAACCCGTACAAAGGGTCTTAACCCGTCCAGATCAAACGACTCCGGGGTGAGGGTTCGTGCTTCCCCGATACGAATGCCGGTGTTCCACATGGTGGCAAACAGCATGTGATGGCGCTGATCGGGCATATAAAAGAGGAGGGCGCTTACTTCAGGCGCCAGCAGATAAGCCGGTGTGGCACCGGTGGAGGTGGCCATCCGGCGGAGTGCGACAGCAGTCGCAAAATCAACTCCCGGGGAGATCGGCATCAGGGAGACGCGTTCTGGTTAATTCTGCAGAGGAATGATGTTATTCATCGGCTCATTTTCATATAGCGCACGCACTGTTTATGAATACAGTTATTCTGAACTGCAGGGCATGAGCCTTCCATCACAATAAGTCGCAGCGAAAGGATCCTTTTGTTGTCTTATCCTGCATTATTGCGGGTAAAACCAAACATATAAAGAATCACTTTTCGCCCCTGATCCACCACGAAGCCAGTTGACCTGCCCCCAGTATTAGATACAACCTTCAGTTAGTAATGTCGGTTGATTTTTCTTCATGCTTCCCGTTTCGCCAGCCTGCTGCAAATTCAGCTGGCGTCTGGTAATTCAGCGATGAATGAGGTCGACACTCGTTATAATCCTGCCGCCAGTCATTAATCGTTTTCCGGGCATGAAGAATATCGCTGGACCAGTGTTCATTCAGACACTCATCGCGAAAGCGTCCGTTAAAACTCTCAATAAATCCGTTCTGCGTTGGCTTACCTGGCTGGATAAGCCGTAGTTCCACACCATGCTCAAAGGCCCATTGATCGAGGGCGCGGCAGGTAAATTCCGGGCCCTGCTCGGTTCTTGTTGTCGCCGGATAGCCCCGAAACAGCGCGATGCTGTCCAGAATACGCGTGACCTGAACGCCTGAAATACCGAAAGCGGCGGTGATCGTCAGACACTCCTTCGTGAAATCATCCACACAGGTCAGGCACTTAATCCGGCGGCCGCTGGCAAGTGCATCCATGACAAAATCCATCGACCATGTCAGGTTCGGCGCATCCGGGCGAAGAAGCGGAAACCGTTCGGTTGCCAGCCCTTTACGGCGTCGTCTGCGTTTTACGCTCAGTCCATTAAGGTGGTAAATACGGTATACCCGCTTGTGATTGACGTGAAGGCCCTCCTGACGCAACAGCTGCCAGATGCAGCGGTAGCCAAAACGCCTGCGCTCAAGTGCCAGCTCAGTGATGCACCCTGATAAATGCGCATCAGCTGCCGGACGCTGAGCCTCATAGCGGCAGGTCGACAAGGACAAACCTGTAAGCCTGCCGGCACGACGTTGCGACAGACCGGTCGTATCACACATAAACTCAACGGCTTCCCGCTTCTGGCCTGTCGTCAGTACTTTCGCCCCAGAGCCACCTGAAGTACCTCCTTATCCAGCATGGCTTCGGCAAGTAGCTTCTTGAGGCGGGGCTTTCTCCTCTTCAAGAGATATAAGCCGCTTCACCTCAGGAACTTCCATGCCACCAAACTTCTTGCGCCAGGAGTAGAAAGTGGCGTCGGAAATGGCGTGCTTACGGGCAGAAACTCCGGCTTCCGCTTCGTGAAGAATACTGATGATCTGTTCGTCGGAAAAACGCTTCTTCATGGGGATGTCCTCATGTGGCTTATGAAGACTTTACTAACATCGGGGTGTATTAATCAACGGGGAGCAGGTCAATAAAACACGCTCAGTCGTAGAAAAAAATTATTGCATTGTCAAATTTAGTACAGATCACTACCTGTCCATTAAATAAATTATGTATCCGTAATATTAAGACGTGGACAACGAGCATGTATGATAAACATCACCTCACCCATCTTTTTTATTTCACTGTAATCAAGATAGCCAATCTTCAATAACTCTCTCATTGCCTTCCTAATTGTTGCGTTCTGATCTTTTACTTGGGAAGCCATAGACAATCGTTCTCGAAGCCTCTTAATTGAAATATATAAAGTGCCCGGTGGCATGCTCTCAAAATATACATAAAGTGATTGTGCAGATTCTTTACGAGATAATGCAGACAGAGCCTTTAACCCTAAAAGAACTTTATGGTCATAACTATAAAGTTCCCAAAGACTAGGATCCCCAACAATTTCAATCATATTCGCAGTTTGATCTAATCTAGCACGTTGCACCAAATGTGTTACCAAACTACGCCTTCCATCCTTACTTTGAAATGACAAAGTAACACTAGATATATTAAAAAGGGATTCATTAAAACGTTTTCTAGCCCTATCATTAATATCCGTAGGACTCAGACCACACATTCTCGCAAACTCTGAAAATGGTACATTAATAACGGGAGATGCATAACCATATCTGGAAAAAGCTAATATGATTCCAACCCATACCTTGAAATCTGTCGACATACCCAATTTGGCTCCCTGTATTTTTATATTTGTATATCCTTCCTGCCGGGCTACTTCCAGGCTTGAGAGCTCCTCAGAAGCATCAATTATAAAATTACGCGCCCTCTTTTCTCTTGGTGATACTGGGGTGAAAACACTTAACCTCAACAATGCTACCGTCTGCACGGTTTTCCTGCTGTTAGGAGTTAGTGTGTAACTTCCACTCAAATCTTTCTTCATAATTAAGAAAGGATCTTTATTTTCAATAACTTTCTTCATTTATCCACATCCATTTGCACGTAATTATATCCTTATGAAAGTAACCGCCATCGACTTATGAAAGTAACCGCTTTTTTTATGAAAGTAAACGCACGCATTATGAAAGCAACCGCTTTTCTTATGAAAGTAACCGCCTATATATGCAAATAAACTATAATAATCAATAAATTATATCTTCTTTATATTTTATTGATCTTTTCTTTTTAATAATTTGAACTGAAAAATTGTTCTATTCACTGGATATGTGGATAAGTTGATGACCAGCCCTCTTACCCAGAGGCTTAAATTCTGTCTAGTAAAGAATATTATATTAAATAAGTGTTTTTTTAAACACACACATGGGGGTGTACAATGATTTATGGTTGCTTTAGAGTGTCTCAAAATGAATTGAATTCATCTTTTCATTACTAAATTTATTTTTACCAACTTTTTTCATTAGAGCATCTGTAATGAAAACATACGAATACAATGTCCTAATCGGTTATCTCACTGATATTAATGAAGATCTTGGTATATTAAAACTCGTTGATTTATATGGTAAATGTTATATTTTCAAATCAAAACTAAAATACCTCTCCTCTTATGAGGGAGAAATGGGTTTTTTGTTTTTAGCAAAGTTTAACATAACAATGATTAGTTCAAATAGTCAAAGCGGTATTTTGGGGTGTATGAACTGTACTTTTTCTTGCTATGAGCTTCAAAGGCTTGCAGATTAACTATTCCGCGTTTCTTAAGTAAAATAAATGTATGGAAGTGACTGTTTGCCAAACTTATCATTTTAAACTATAATAAGTATAATAAAAGCAACCAAATAAAACTTACTATGACTTTAACCACCATCCCAAGACCAATCGATTCAATACAGAAGGTATTTTCTGAATTGAAACCTTCATTTTATGAAGTTCATTTCATGAAAAATGAAAAATGCATTATAAAAAGCACTGAAAACTTATTTTTTTTATCTTCTGGTCAAATAACATTAGTTAGTGATGGATTTTCTACCAGGATTAAAGCTCCAGTGCTTTTTGGGCTTGTTGGTTGCTTTGGGTTCCTGACAACATTGCATTTTAGAGCAACTGATAACGTTGTTGCCTATACTGCGAATACAGCAGAGGCACTTTCTTTAATTAAAAAAAATGATTTATGGGAAGATATTGGTAAAATAATAGCATTCAACAGTGCTATCTCTCAATATGTTTATTCTCACATGAGGGACCCATATAAAACAACACAATATAAAATAGCTAAAGCTATTGAAAACATAAATGAACTACAAAATAATAATAACACGGCACTCTTTTTAGCAAAAGAAATCATGTCATTAACTTCTTTATCAAGAAGTGTCGTAATGAAAAACATTTCCTTTTTAAAAGATAATAACATTATAGATATTAAAAATGGTCGATTGATCTTCTTAGATAGAGACAAGCTTGAAAAATATTATCTTTAGGCGTTTTTAACCTAAAATAGGATAACTCACTTCAATATTTAACAAAAACCTCAGAGTCATCTAAGATGGCTTAAAGGAAGACACCGAGGTGCGGTCAGTGTTACCCCGAAGAGATTAGAAATCAATCAATCAATCAAACTGGCTGTTAATCAATCTCAACCTGTTTCCTGCCTTGAAATACATTGAATCGCCACTGATAATCTAGACACTTCCGAGCCGTTGATGGACTGACCCCGCCCCGGTAGACGATCCTGCCCTATAGTTTGAGCATAGGAGGAGCGTATGGGCACACCACGATTTACACCTGAATTTAAGGAAGAAGCCGTCCGTCAGATAACAGAACGCGGTTATTCCGTTGCCGAAGTATCCGACCGTCTGGGCGTTTCTGCACACAGCCTCTACAAGTGGCTACGGGCTATCAAACCTGATAACAGCGAACAGCATGCCCGGGATTTACTGGAAGCCAAAAGCGAGATCCTGAAACTCCGGGCGCAGCTAAAACGCACCGAAGAAGAACGGGATATCCTGAAAAAGGCCGCGCGGTACTTTGCAAGGGAGCCCGACTGAAGTACCGCTTTATCAATGAACACCGCACTGTATGGGGTGTGATGACGATGTGTCGGGTACTGAATGTCGCCCGGGCCGGGTTCTATGCGTGGCTGCACAACCCGGTCTCGGCGCGTGATAAAGATAACCAGCGTCTGCTGATGCTTATCCGCGACTCATATTCACTGAGCGGAGGCGTATACGGTTACCGGCGGGTTCATGGCGACCTGAACGAAATCGGGGAAACCTGCGGCAAAAACCGGGTGGGTCGTATTATGCAACAAAACCGGATCAAAGCCGTACGCGGCTATAAAGCGCCGCGTCGTATCGCCGGCCGGCCTTCAGTGGTTGCCCCTAATCGCGTGCAGCGGCAGTTTACTGTTGTCCGGGCCAATCAGGTCTGGGTCACAGATATTACTTATATCCGCACCTGGCAGGGCTGGCTGTATCTGGCGGTGGTTATCGATCTCTTCGCCCGTAATGTGGTCGGCTGGTCGATGAAGCCCACTCTCTCACGCGAACTGGCACTCGACGCGCTGATGATGGCCGTCTGGCGGCGAAAACCGGACGGCGAGGTCATCGTGCACTCAGACCAGGGCAGCCAGTACGGCAGTGACGACTGGCAGCGCTTCTGCCGGGCTAATAACCTGGCCCCGAGCATGAGCAGGCGTGGCAACTGCTGGGATAATGCGGTGGCCGAATCGTTCTTCAGTTCGCTGAAAAAAGAGCGGATCAGAAAACGCATCTATAAAACCCGGGATCTGGCCCGGGCCGATATCTTCGATTACATTGAAGTGTTCTACAACCGGGCCCGGCGCCACAGTCACCTCGGCGGCCTCAGTCCGGAGGCCTTCGAACAGGCCTCATCGTGAGGACAGAATTTGTCTACGGGCGTGGGGTCAGTCCAATTTTTTTTTACAGCAAGCGGTTCCATCGATCGAGCCTGCAGATAACACTGCATGAATATGTATAATACTATTTACGCATCGAGTGTATCTAGTTTATCCTGGACGATTCATTTATAGGGCAAGAGCGTCCACTGGAACATAGTCTATCCATATTATCTGTTATTACACTCACCAATTGTTACATCCTTTCCACATTTTCAGTGATCTGTCTCGCAGGAGAGAATAGTGCCTATTTTCTTGTTAAATGGACGTGATAAACTTTAGGGAAAATTGTACTCATCAGAATTCAAATCATATTTATGCAAGTATTTATTTAAATGAGAGATTATATACCTGCTTGTTGTCATGTGAGTGTTTTATCGCTGGTGTAAATGAAGTCATTAACCTTCTTGTTAGCAACCGAGACAGTATTGTGAAAAACAATATTTTTATGCAACTATCTTTCGGGAAATTATAAGGAGTTCAGGATGGCAAGTTCCCCATTATTCAAGATTGGAAAGCTGAAATTTAAGTCAAGGAAAACAGCCGTTACACATTATTTGGCATATGAGAAAATCCTAAACAAAGGACCGCTAAAGAAGGGAACTGTTTTTGAAGAACTGAAGTCGCTCTATCTGACCTATAGTGAGTGCTGCGAAAAGTGGGGGATTGATAGTAAACAAATTTTTGCATTCGGCCTTGATAAAGACGTTAGTCAGAATTATAAAAACCATGTCCATGACCGACGTTATGCGGCCCATTTTCTTTGGAAACCAGTCCAGTCTTTTTCAATAAGGGATGCGGTTAACACGATCGCAAAGGTGTCTGCTGAAAGTAAAGCCTGATACTGTGCAACACTGACCATTTACACATCATCCGGGTAACACAACATAAGGCCGGTAAAGGGCAAAAGGAGAACCAGGAGAACAAAAACTAGTTGACTTGGCACACATTCTGCAAGAATGGATTGAAGTTGGTAATTCATTTTCTGAAAATAGATCTCAGTAACTACATTAATCAATCCTGCGAACGAGCCATTGCCGCTATTTGTGTCGTATTAAGTACGGAAATTTATGGGGAGAACTGCTGGACCGCATAAGGAAAACAACTTTCATTATCCATACCATAACCATATGGCAGGGATCCTGCAAATCTCACATCCATGATGCATCTTATTTTAAGATAAAGCTCACTTTATATATGGTTATATTTAATGAAAACCACTAGTGTTATGCAACAGAGGAAAACGGAATGATACATGATTCACAGGCTGCAGATGAAATTGTTGCATTGTTGATGCTGTGTAAGCAGCTGCAATCGGAAAAAGACGACAGGGAATGGACTGAACCTGATGTTCACGAACGTGAAAATCAGGATCTGGCCGATCGCATTATGGCCGCATGTTTTTACGCTTCCATGCTGCGCCAACTACTGCCAATGATGAGTTGCATGAGCTCGATTGGATCAGCACTGGAGAGGCGTGGAGAAATCATAGTCATGACAGGAGAAGGCTATGCAGACAAGGCCCTTGAATACCTTATGAATAAATATCTTTCTGATAGCATTGACACTCCATGATACCAGCGATTTAAGCTTATGTTGTTATGTTTTCCGCCTTGCAGCAGACGATATTATTAGGCTATCCGACTGCGTTATCATTGAGACCGCTGCCTCTGGTGCAGCGTGAGTTGTACGAGTATCTACTTTCTCCAGAGACGAGAGCACTTCTCTCCTAAGTCCCGGTTCTGTCCTCAAGATATTGCAGGCGACATTCTAGAATTCCGGTAGCCGTATCGATGCATTCCTGACGCGGGCTGGTTCCTGTTTTTTGCTAACCTGGCCTCTCCTCTTTGTACCGATAGCCACCTCAATCAGCGGTTGGAAAAAGCCGTCATAGCGGCAGGTGTGTGCCCTAATCAGGGCACACACCCATTGCCTTGTTTCCTTATCCAGTATGTCAGACAGCTACGGATGATGGCCGCGACGTTGTAAATTCCACTGTAGCATTGCGATAGTAAAAACTGCACATCGGGGCATATTTGCTGAGATCGGGAGTGCGTCAGTCTACCGGGCGCTGGAAAATTATGAGCAGCCGGCGTAGTGCGATTCCGCCTGACTCCCTGTTGCAACTACGGCAACGGCTCGATCGCCTGCTGCCAAAAAGCCCTGAACGTGCCGCTCAGATTGCCGCTACCGCTCAGCGGGATGGTATTTCAGTCACGACGGTTTATCGCGCTCTTCTCCTTGCCCTGAAACCACAAACTGCCCACCGCAGTGATCATGGTCAACCTCGGTCACTACCTGAGCATTACTGTGAACTGAATGCTGCACTCAAATTACGAACCACTAATTCAGCACCTTGATGCGTTGCCGCATTATCCCTTTGATGCCCAAAAATTTGAATATCGCTTTCCCACCACAATTGCGGCAAAACTGGCAATTGCCGACGATCTGGCCATACCGCTGGCCAGATGTCGGATGAAGACCGGGCGTTTATCGACAGTATTCTGACTGAGACGCTTAACCGTAGTGAAGTATTCGCCCGCATCAGAGACTATTTTCGTAAAAGACAATCAGGAGAAGACCATTCAGGTTGAAGTGATGGAACATTATGGACTGACGCAGTCTATTGAACAGGCCGGGTATTATATGAAAACCGCCCACCATAAGGACAACGCGAAGGACGACTCATAGCTGTCTGTGGTGTGTAGGAAGCGGGAAAACCGTCATTCTGCGACGCCTCCAGCAGCAACTGATAGATGAAAATAAAATCATTGTCTCCCGTTCCCTGTCAATGGACAAACACAGCATCAGGCTCGCCACTATGATTAACACACTGTTTTATGACCTGGCGCAGGATAAGCAGGTGCAGATCTCCAAACAGGGTGAATGCCATGATCGGGCACTGCAGGAACAGGTCAAAAAAGGCAAACGCCCAGCTGGCACTGTTTGTTGATGAGGCGTATGACCTGGACGGGTAATACAATGACGGGGCTCAAACGGTTGATGGAAGTGGTTGAAAACGGCGGTGGTCGGTTGTCCGTTGTTCTGGCCGGTCACTCAAAACTGCGTAATGACCTGCATCGTCCGACGATGGAGGAAATTGACTATCGTACCGATATTTTTACACTGGACGGGATCACCGACAGCCAGCTCGTGTATATCCAGTGGCAGCTGAAGTAAGCCGGAAGATTTTCTGATGACCGAAGCCGTTGACTTGCTGGGAATAAAACTGCGAACACCGCTGCAGGTCCAGCTGCACCTGACGCTGGCGATGGAAGCAGGATGCCAGACGGGCGAAACACCGATTACCGCCACTCTGTTTGAATCCGTGCTGTCATGCCAGCTGGATGACCTGGAACCGACGCTCACCCGGCGTGGTTACAGGCTGAAGGACATGGTAGAGCCGTTCGATGCAAAACCTGCTGAAATCAGGGCATTATTCGACAATCAGTTAGACCCTGCCCGCGTGGCTGAGTTGCGCGACAGAATGCTGGCGGTCAGTCTTGACTTGCAGTTAATGTGAGCCAAGATCGGCGCTGATTGCGAGTCGGGGGATTTCGATTACGAGCCGCTACATCTTATGAAACTGCATTCCAGCCATCACGTACATCCGTCCATACATTCCCGGTTTCTGTATGTTTCAGTACAAACGCGTCCTGCTCTTCGGTTAACGGGTCTTTTACATGATGATGAACCTCTCTGCAAAATGAAAGAAAGGCCAGAGGTCTCCAGTTTAGACTGGCACAGTCTTCCGCACAGGATATTGACTAAGGTGCGTTAGGGGGAACATACCGTAGTCAATATTACTGACCTGCTCCCCGTTGATTAATACACCCCGATGTTAGTAAAGTCTTCATAAGCCACATGAGGACATCCCCATGAAGAAGCGTTTTTCCGACGAACAGATCATCAGTATTCTTCACGAAGCGGAAGCCGGAGTTTCTGCCCGTAAGCACGCCATTTCCGACGCCACTTTCTACTCCTGGCGCAAGAAGTTTGGTGGCATGGAAGTTCCTGAGGTGAAGCGGCTTATATCTCTTGAAGAGGAGAAAGCCCCGCCTCAAGAAGCTACTTGCCGAAGCCATGCTGGATAAGGAGGTACTTCAGGTGGCTCTGGGGCGAAAGTACTGACGACAGGCCAGAAGCGGGAAGCCGTTGAGTTTATGTGTGATGCGACCGGTCTGTCGCAACGTCGTGCCGGCAGGCTTACAGGTTTGTCCTTGTCGACCTGCCGCTATGAGGCTCAGCGTCCGGCAGCTGATGCGCATTTATCAGGGTGCATCACTGAGCTGGCACTTGAGCGCAGGCGTTTTGGCTACCGCTGCATCTGGCAGCTGTTGCGTCAGGAGGGCCTTCACGTCAATCACAAGCGGGTATACCGTATTTACCACCTTAATGGACTGAGCGTAAAACGCAGACGACGCCGTAAAGGGCTGGCAACCGAACGGTTTCCGCTTCTTCGCCCGGATGCGCCGAACCTGACATAGTCGATGGATTTCGTTATGGACGCACTGGCCAACGGTCGGGGGATCAAGTGCCTGACCTGTGTGGATGATTTCGCGAAGGAGTGTCTGACGATCACCGCTGCTTTCGGTATTTCAGGCGTTCAGGTCACGCGTATTCTGGACAGCATCGCGCTGTTTCGGGGCTATCCGGCGACAACAAGAACCGAGCAGGGCCCGGAATTTACCTGCCGCGCCCTCGATCAATGGGCCTTTGAGCATGGTGTGGAACTACGGCTTATCCAGCCAGGTAAGCCAACGCAGAACGGATTTATTGAGAGTTTTAACGGACGCTTTCGCGATGAGTGTCTGAATGAACACTGGTCCAGCGATATTCTTCATGCCCGGAAAACGATTAATGACTGGCGGCAGGATTATAACGAATGCCGTCCCCATTCATCGCTGGATTACCAGACGCCAGCTGAATTCGCAACAGACTGGCGAAACAGGAAATATGAAGAAAAACCAACCGACATTACTAACTGAAGGTTGTATCTAATCCTGGGGGTAGGTCAGAGCTTGTGTTTTTAAAAGCACACTAATATTTATTATTAAGGTGTTTCAGATTTAGAATTAAAGATGCATTATATTTAACAAGTACTCCAAGGCATAATTTTTCCTTGGAGTAAAGTTTGACCATGCGAGTTCACTGACTGGAAAATACGAACATTATCCAATGTTGATATTGTTAAGTAAGTAATAGCACACTCCGGAATGAAATTATTCCTGTCAGAACATATTGTTGCACAGGTATATGGATGGTCTGTTTCAGTCAATTGGTTGTCGCTGCGACGATCAATTTTTCTATTATACATGTCATCTTTTCTTTAACTACGGATTTATGCCATCAAAAGCCGTATGGATGGAATGACACGCTTAGAGTAAATGTAAGGCATTGATTTTAATGTTTATTAAAAATGGTATAAAACTTTTAGCAATAAAGACGGGCATGTTTTTTTGTTCTCGATTTTTGAAAATTCCAGCGGTGAGTCCGTAATTACTTACTCAAAATCAGGCCAGCACTACATCCTGGCTAAATGGATTCATGCAAATGAAACGTGGCCCGTAAACTTCAACCTTTGCATATAACCATAGCTGGAGATACTCTGGACGGTTAACCTGCAAGACAGGAGGAAAGAATGAAAATACTGCTGATTTCTGAGGATTTTTTTTTAGCAACTGCTCTGAATACTAAGATGAATATTTCCTGGACTGGAGACCGCGTCTCCTTCGTTCTCAAAACAGCATCCTGCGAAAAACTCGTTCTCTTGGTTGATGATCGGGTTCAGAGAATGGATTACATCCGAATTAAGAAAGCTTATCCCAGGAATGTCTTTATTGCCAGACTTCGCCTCACAGAAAGTCCTCTGGAGTCAGATACAGTTGATGCTCAGTATGAAATAAATTGCCGGAGCAATATAATGGTTCTTTTTGCACATATCTTTCAGTTTCTTGCTTACGTACAAGATAAAACAGTCCCTCTCGACATGCGTCTGCGTATCACAAAGATGGAAAAAGAGGTATTCCTTTTCCTGAGTTGCGGAGCAACGGTGCCAGAAATCGCTGCAGTCCTGTCTCTTTCTGAAAAAAGTATTCTCGGTCACTGCTACAGGGTTATGAACCGATATGGTTTCCAGGACTTAATCTTTTTCTGTACCTTCATGTTCCCACGGGTCTTTCACCTGGACCACCCCGGTCTTTACCTGAGATCGGGTTCAGATAAAACCCATGAAAGGTGTCACCATGCCATTCATTGAAATAGTCATTCCGCTTGTAATGCTGTTTTTTCCTGTTGTGATCGCTCGCTGGCTCTGGCACAGGAAAGTTAAGCACTACGTCATGTCCGGCAACTATACGATGCACTATCAGCCCATGGTTCTTGAGGGGAATATAGTGGCGCTGGAGGCACTGATATCTCTCCCAGCGGAACTCATCGACGACGGACAGAATAAGGAAGATGTTATCGACTACATCGAGCGGCACGCTATGGGGTACAGCTTTACGCCAGCCGTGTTTCGCACTGTTTTGCGGGATTATATACATCACTTCCGGGAAAGGACTGACCTCATTGTAAGTATTAATATTCCTCCACAGGACATATGTGATGATAGCCTGGTGAATTATGCTCTTGATTCCCTCCGTAATGCAGGTATTCCGGCAGGCACCTTTATGCTGGAAGTAACAGAGCGTACCCGTATACCATCAAAATCGCAGTTCATACATAATCTGAACCGCCTTCGTGAGGGAGGATTTTTGCTGGCCATAGATGATGCAGGCAAGGGCCTTTCAGAAGATATTATTGCCCTGCGCTTTCCTTTCGATTATGTCAAAACGGAAATCGCGATGTTGAAAAAGCAGCGCACTGAATTTACAGACAATTCTCTGTGGAACGCGATACAGGATGCCCGGACAGGCGTCATCGTAGAGCGTATTCAAACTGCAGGAGACGCAGGTCTTGCGAAGGAAATGTGTAATCAGCCACTGCTGCAGGGATGGTACTTCTTTCAGGCTATACCCGCACGGGATGCAGCAGAACTCCTGTTGCAGCCTGTCGACCCAACGAATCAGAACATAAAAAGAGGGTACAATGCAGGATAATATCACTCATTTTGGATTCAGGGAGCTTGCTGATATAGCCAGCGAGATGGAACGTTGTGGTGAATACCTTATGGCTGCAGATGTCTGGGAGAAAGCGCATATGTGTGCGATAAAAAATGAAAACCGTATATGGGCGCTCGCAAGAAGTATGGTATGCCGCAAAAGAATTCCTGGTCCCTGTTCAGTGAATTGAGCAACTGTGTGCTGATGTCGACAAACCTGCATACAGGAACAGAATGGGCTGTGACGACCTGAAGCCTCCTGACTCTTATTTTGCAGCAAATTTATGATGATGAGTGGGTTAAAAGGCTTTTTCATCGCTGTAGCTGATAATGATACTTTTTTGCCCGCCGTTATTGCAGAATGAACTTGGCATGGCCATAAAGGAGTCTGTCAGTAATTCTGTGTAACTGCCCACTCATTAATTGTGATCTCTCAGGCGGTCACCAAACTCGATAATAAAACGACTCATCGCCAGCCACCAGTTCTGGATCGGTATAGTCAATTTTTATGACGCATTCTTTATTCCTGATAAACCACCTTACGCACTGAGTCGTCAGTCGGGAGCACCTTGCGTTTCTTTATGGCCGCCCGGATAACGCTGTTTAGTGATTCAATATCATTCGTGGGATAGATGGCCTTGCGGATATATGGCGGGTAGATAAAGAACGTATTCAGCTTTTCTCAGTGCGCACGCCAGCTTTTGCTGATTTGCGGATACTTAACGTCCCAGACTTTCGCGAACACATCCATCGCTGTCAGCGCTGCCTCTTCTGTCGGAAACTGATAAACAGTCTTCAGCTCACTGGTGACTGTCTTGTAGTCCTTTCATGCCACGTATTTCAGGCAGTTACGCACCATTTGGATGATACACAACTGCACATTGATCTGCGGATCAACGCTGTTTATTGCATCCGGGGAGCCCTTAAGATCGTCCACGCTGGAAATCAGAATGTCCTCAAAGTCACAATTTTTCAGCTCTGTCAGCTGGTACAACCAGAACTTTTCGCCTTCATTTTCGGCCAGCCACATGCCCAGTAATTCTTTCTGGCCTTCAATGTTTATGCCCAGCGCCAGGAAAGCAGCGTTGTTTATCACGCGGCCATTCTGTCGAACCTTTACAACAATAAATTATATATAAACAATGTGATAAAATACATCCAGCTTTCGGTTATGCCACTCGGCAACCTGTTCTTTTACGGCGTCGGTGACCTTAGATAACAACGTGGGCGACACGTCGGCATCGTACATCTCTTTGAAGGTAGCGATGATTTCGCGCATGCTCATCCCTTTGCTGTAAAGGGATAAAATCAGGTCGTCCAGACGGGTGACACGCATCTGGTTCTTATTAATCAACTGTGGTTCAGAGGTATTTTCACGATCACGCGGCGTGTTCAGTTCAGGCTCTCCTCATCACAAAGCAGGATTTTTGACGAGTAGCTATTACGGATATTGGAGCCTTTTTAGGCGCGTTTTTCTCTTGCCCGAGGTGGCCGTTAAGTTCAGCACTGAGCGCTGTTTCAACGGTAAGCTTCTTCAGTTTCCGGGAAAACGGATTAAGGTCAGCTTCGGTTCCAGTTCTGCCGCGAGAGCTTTGGACTGCCCCCACGACAGTAGACAAATTCTGTCCTCACGACGAGGCCTGTCCGAAGGCCTCCGGACTGACGCCGCCGAGATGACTGTGACGCCGGGACCGGTTATAGAAGACTTCAATGTAATCGAAGATATCGGCCCGGGCCAGATCCCGGGTTTTATAGATACGTTTTCTGATCCGTTCTTTTTTCAGCGAACTGAAGAACGATTCGGCCACCGCATTATCCCAGCAGTTGCCACGCCTGCTCATGCTCGGGGCCAGGTTATTAGCCCGGCAGAAGCGCTGCCAGTCGTCACTGCCGTACTGGCTGCCCTGGTCTGAGTGCACGATGACCTCGCCGTCCGGTTTTCGCCGCCAGACGGCCATCATCAGCGCGTCGAGTGCCAGTTCGCGTGAGAGAGTGGGCTTCATCGACCAGCCGACCACATTACGGGCGAAGAGATCGATAACCACCGCCAGATACAGCCAGCCCTGCCAGGTGCGGATATAAGTAATATCTGTGACCCAGACCTGATTGGCCCGGACAACAGTAAACTGCCGCTGCACGCGATTAGGGGCAACCACTGAAGGCCGGCCGGCGATACGACGCGGCGCTTTATAGCCGCGTACGGCTTTGATCCGGTTTTGTTGCATAATACGACCCACCCGGTTTTTGCCGCAGGTTTCCCCGATTTCGTTCAGGTCGCCATGAACCCGCCGGTAACCGTATACGCCTCCGCTCAGTGAATATGAGTCGCGGATAAGCATCAGCAGACGCTGGTTATCTTTATCACGCGCCGAGACCGGGTTGTGCAGCCACGCATAGAACCCGGCCCGGGCGACATTCAGTACCCGACACATCGTCATCACACCCCATACAGTGCGGTGTTCATTGATAAAGCGGTACTTCAGTCGGGCTCCCTTGCAAAGTACCGCGCGGCCTTTTTCAGGATATCCCGTTCTTCTTCGGTGCGTTTTAGCTGCGCCCGGAGTTTCAGGATCTCGCTTTTGGCTTCCAGTAAATCCCGGGCATGCTGTTCGCTGTTATCAGGTTTGATAGCCCGTAGCCACTTGTAGAGGCTGTGTGCAGAAACGCCCAGACGGTCGGATACTTCGGCAACGGAATAACCGCGTTCTGTTATCTGACGGACGGCTTCTTCCTTAAATTCAGGTGTAAATCGTGGTGTGCCCATACGCTCCTCCTATGCTCAAACTATAGGGCAGGATCGTCTACCGGGGCGGGGTCAGTCCAACTATAGGGCAGGATCGTCTACCGGGCTGGGGGCAGTCCACTTTGAGTTTCTTTTTGTCCATAATTTGCCTGTCTCCGTTGTTGGAATGAACATATCAAAAACAGGGAATTACACATTTTTATTTTTAGTCTCATTTTATTAGCACGACCTGTGTTAAGCACATCTGCCTGCTTTTAAATATGTTCCTTTAGTTGACTATTCTTCTTCAACCAGAAAGTCCTAATTTCACCACTTCAATGCTGAATGTACTCTGCGTAATCTGAGAATGTTTTCATATGAGCTAATAGTTCCTGATAAGGCTTTTTTTCAGTGGTTTACTGTTATTTTTATTTATTGTGTTTTTAAGTACACATTAAATTGTGGATTTTATACGGTGAAACCTTTTATAAAAGCCCATTATGAGTAGTAGGAATTTTATTAATCACTGACCACCCCGTCAGCGTGAATTCGTTTTCCGTTGATTTTCCCGTGGTTGCTCTTATCTTATTAGGTGCCTTTAATTGTGAGTTACTTATCCCGTATACAGAGACTGAAATCTGTAGCTTGGTTATGTCTGTTTCTACAGTTTTATTCCATAATCAGTATTACGTTTAGCTCCGTTGCAGCAGCAGCCGCAACTTCATCTGTCACTGATATTGATCTGGCAGCCCTTCCATCACAGCCATATGTCTTGCGTGATGGGGAAACGCCGGCATCTGTCGCATCCGCTTTTGGTCTGACAAACGCTCAGCTGCAGGCATTCAACCAGTTTCGCTCATTTCGTGTCCCTTTCTCTCAGCTCAGGGCGGGAGATGAGATCGATGTACCGGTGATGCCACGTTCAGGTGGCAATACAGAGAGCAAACTGGACAGTGAAGGCCGCAAGGATACCGGCGTTCGCGTCGTTTCCCGTATGCAGGATATGGACAGAGAGGAGGATAATAACCGTAAGAGCGATGCAGCAGGGGGTATGGCGCGATCTATGGCTTCCGGAGCAGCAAGCGACGCCATGCAGCAGTGGATGAATAATTTTGGCAAAGCTCAGGTTAACCTGAATATGGATGAAAAAGGCAGCTTGAACAATAGCGCTATGGATTGGCTACTTCCTGTCTATGATACTGCCGATAATTTGTTGTTTACCCAGATAGGGGCACGGAATAAAGATGAGCGTACTACGGTCAATCTTGGGTGGGGATGGCGAACGTTCACCCCGGCCTGGATGTTCGGGTTCAATAACTTTTATGATAATGATCTGACGGGTAATAATCACCGGGTCGGTCTCGGCGTTGAGGCAAGGACAAATTACCTACAGTTTGCAGGTAACACCTATCTTCGTTTGAATAACTGGCATCAGTCCCGGGATTTTGCTGACTATGATGAGCGCCCTGCGAACGGTTTTGATATCCGGGCTCAGGGGTGGTTGCCTGCTTATCCGCAACTGGGCGGAAAACTGATGTACGAACAGTACTACGGCAATAATGTGGCTCTGTTCAGTAAGGATAATCTCCAAAGTAATCCGTACGCCGTGACAGCAGGGGTGAACTGGACACCTTTTCCCCTCCTTACTGTGGGTCTTGACCACAGGATGGGGAAAGGAGGACAGAAAGATAATAACATTAATCTGCAATTTAACTGGCGGATTGGGGAATCTCTGTCATCACAACTCGCTTCCGACAGTGTCGCATCCATGCGTTTACTTGAAAGTAACCGGTATGACATTGTGGATCGTAACAATAATATCATTCTGGAATACCGTAAACAGACGCTGATCTCACAGTCGTTGAGTGTTAGCAGTATTTCTGGCCCTGCAGGAAGTCAGCATCCGCTCAACGTCTCAGTGAATTCGAAATACGGTGTAAAAACTGTAACAGTGGACGGAGACGATTTCATCTCTGGTGGAGGTCGTGTTACTGAACAAAATACAACGAGCTTCATCCTGACGCTGCCTCCGTATCAGGCGGTGCAGGAGGATAGAATTTCGAAAAAGGCTGGCAGCCGCTCATCAACAGCAGCAAACATTTACGTCCTGACGGTGAAAGCAGAAGATACTAAAGGCAACGTCTCACCAGCAGAATATCTAACCGTCGAAGTATTGCCTCCAGAGCTGAGTATTGACGGCGAACTTCAGGTTCTGAATGACAATGCTCCTGCTAACAATACGGCAACAGTCACAGTGAGCGCCCGTATTGTTGACAGTAGTGGCAACCCTGTATCGGCTCAGGACGTTACCTTTACCACGGTGTTTGCAGACGGGAGTTCAGTTATCCATACAGCTATAACTGATGCTCAGGGACTGGCCAGCACGGGCATCAGTTCCCTTATCGTGGGTAAGGCCACGGTAACGGTCACAGCAGACACGGTCAGTAAAAGTACTTCAGTACATTTCGTGGCTGACGCCGCCAACGCACGTGTGGCGGAGCTCGCCGTTGAGAAAGACGGCGCCGTGGCCGACGGCACGGCCGCCAACCGCGTGCGCGCCCTCATCACCGACGCCCGCGGCAACCCGGTGTCCGGTGCGTCGGTGGCCTTCACGGCTACCAACGGCGCCGTCCTGGCTGCCGCCACCGGCACCACCGGGCCGGACGGCAGGGTGACCGTCACCCTGACCAGCACCCGGGCGGGGACCAGCACCATCACCGCCGTCAGTAATGACAGCTCAGAGACCGTCGACGTGCAGTTCGTGGCCGACGGCGGCACCGCGCGCGTGGCGGGACTGGCCATCCTTGAGGACGGCGCCGTGGCCGACGGCACCGCCGCCAACAGCGTGCAGGCCCTCGTCACCGACGCCCACGACAACCCGGTTGCCGGGGCCGCGATGACCTTCACCACCACTAACGGCGCCGTCGTTCCCTCTGCGGGGATCACCGCATCAGATGGAACGCTGATTGTTAACCTGACCAGCACCCGGGCGGGGGCCAGCACCGTGACCGCGACCCACAACGGCACCTCGCAGACCGCGGACGTGCAGTTCGTGGCCGACGCCGGCACCGCCCGCGTTACCGGGCTGACCGCGGTAAGCAATAATGCCGTGGCCGACGGCACGGCCGCCAACAGCGTGCAGGCGGTCGTCACCGACGCCAGCGGCAACCCGGTATCCGGTGCGGCGGTGGCCTTCACGGCCACCAACGGCGCCGTCCTGGCTGCCGCCACCGGCACCACCGGGCCGGACGGCACCGTGACCGTCACCCTGACCAGCACCCGGGCGGGTGACAGCACCGTGACCGCGGCCCACAACGGCACCTCGCAGACCGCGGACGTGCAGTTCGTGGCCGACGCCACTACAGCGCGCGTGGCGGAGCTGGATCTGATGGAAGACGGCGCCGTGGCCGACGGCACGGCCGCCAACAGCGTGCAGGCGGTCGTCACCGACGCCAGCGGCAACCCGGTATCCGGTGCGGCGGTGGCCTTCACGGCCACCAACGGCGCCGTCCTGGCTGCCGCCACCGGCACCACCGGGGCGGACGGCAGGGTGACCGTCACCCTGACCAGCACCCGGGCGGGGGCCAGCACCGTGACCGCGGCCCACAACGGCACCTCGCAGACCGCGGACGTGCAGTTCGTGGCCGACGCCGGCACCGCCCGCGTTACCGGGCTGACCGTGGTAAGCAATAATGCCGTGGCAGACGGCACCGCCGCCAACAGCGTGCAGGCGGTCGTCACCGACGCCTATGACAACCCGGTATCCGGTGAGGCGGTGGCCTTCACGGCCACCAACGGCGCCGTCCTGGCTGCCGCCACCGGCACCACCGGGGCGGACGGCAGGGTGACCGTCACCCTGACCAGCACCCGGGCGGGGGCCAGCACCGTGACCGCGGCCCACAACGGCACCTCGCAGACCGCGGACGTGCAGTTCGTGGCCGACGCCACTACAGCGCGCGTGGCGGAGCTGGATCTGATGGAAGACGGCGCCGTGGCCGACGGCACCGCCGCCAACAGCGTGCAGGCGGTCGTCACCGACGCCTATGACAACCCGGTATCCGGTGCGGCGGTGGCCTTCACGGCCACCAACGGCGCCGTCCTGGCTGCCGCCACCGGCACCACCGGGGCGGACGGCAGGGTGACCGTCACCCTGACCAGCACCCGGGCGGGGGCCAGCACCGTGACCGCGGCCCACAACGGCACCTCGCAGACCGCGGACGTGCAGTTCGTGGCCGACGCCACTACAGCGCGCGTGGCGGAGCTGGATCTGATGGAAGACGGCGCCGTGGCCGACGGCACCGCCGCCAACAGCGTGCAGGCGGTCGTCACCGACGCCAGCGGCAACCCGGTATCCGGTGCGGCGGTGGCCTTCACGGCCACCAACGGCGCCGTCCTGGCTGCCGCCACCGGCACCACCGGGGCGGACGGCAGGGTGACCGTCACCCTGACCAGCACCCGGGCGGGGGCCAGCACCGTGACCGCGGCCCACAACGGCACCTCGCAGACCGCGGACGTGCAGTTCGTGGCCGACGCCACTACAGCGCGCGTGGCGGAGCTGGATCTGATGGAAGACGGCGCCGTGGCCGACGGCACGGCCGCCAACAGCGTGCAGGCGGTCGTCACCGACGCCAGCGGCAACCCGGTATCCGGTGCGGCGGTGGCCTTCACGGCCACCAACGGCGCCGTCCTGGCTGCCGCCACCGGCACCACCGGGGCGGACGGCAGGGTGACCGTCACCCTGACCAGCACCCGGGCGGGGGCCAGCACCGTGACCGCGGCCCACAACGGCACCTCGCAGACCGCGGACGTGCAGTTCGTGGCCGACGCCACTACAGCGCGCGTGGCGGAGCTGGATCTGATGGAAGACGGCGCCGTGGCCGACGGCACGGCCGCCAACAGCGTGCAGGCGGTCGTCACCGACGCCTATGACAACCCGGTATCCGGTGCGGCGGTGGCCTTCACGGCCACCAACGGCGCCGTCCTGGCTGCCGCCACCGGCACCACCGGGGCGGACGGCACCGTGACCGTCACCCTGACCAGCACCCGGGCGGGGGCCAGCACCGTGACCGCGGCCCACAACGGCACCTCGCAGACCGCGGACGTGCAGTTCGTGGCCGACGCCACTACAGCGCGCGTGGCGGAGCTGGATCTGATGGAAGACGGCGCCGTGGCCGACGGCACCGCCGCCAACAGCGTGCAGGCGGTCGTCACCGACGCCAGCGGCAACCCGGTATCCGGTGCGGCGGTGGCCTTCACGGCCACCAACGGCGCCGTCCTGGCTGCCGCCACCGGCACCACCGGGGCGGACGGCAGGGTGACCGTCACCCTGACCAGCACCCGGGCGGGGGCCAGCACCGTGACCGCGGCCCACAACGGCACCTCGCAGACCGCGGACGTGCAGTTCGTGGCCGACGCCACTACAGCGCGCGTGGCGGAGCTGGATCTGATGGAAGACGGCGCCGTGGCCGACGGCACGGCCGCCAACAGCGTGCAGGCGGTCGTCACCGACGCCAGCGGCAACCCGGTATCCGGTGCGGCGGTGGCCTTCACGGCCACCAACGGCGCCGTCCTGGCTGCCGCCACCGGCACCACCGGGGCGGACGGCAGGGTGACCGTCACCCTGACCAGCACCCGGGCGGGGGCCAGCACCGTGACCGCGGCCCACAACGGCACCTCGCAGACCGCGGACGTGCAGTTCGTGGCTGACGCCACTACAGCGCGCGTGGCGGAGCTGGATCTGATGGAAGACGGCGCCGTGGCCGACGGCACCGCCGCCAACAGCGTGCAGGCGGTCGTCACCGACGCCTATGACAACCCGGTATCCGGTGCGGCAGTGGCTTTCACCGCCACCAATGGTGCAACCATTGCGACCACCGCCGCCACCGGGGCGGACGGCACCGTGACCGTCACCCTGATCAGCACCCGGGCGGGTGCCAGCACCGTGACCGCGGCCCACAACGGCACCTCGCAGACCGCGGACGTGCAGTTCGTGGCTGACGCCACTACAGCGCGCGTGGCGGAGCTGGATCTGATGGAAGACGGCGCCGTGGCCGACGGCACCGCCGCCAACAGCGTGCAGGCGGTCGTCACCGACGCCTATGACAACCCGGTATCCGGTGCGGCGGTGGCCTTCACGGCCACCAATGGTGCAACCATTGCGACCACCGCCGCCACCGGGGCGGACGGCACCGTGACCGTCACCCTGACCAGCACCCGGGCGGGGGCCAGCACCGTGACCGCGGCCCACAACGGCACCTCGCAGACCGCGGACGTGCAGTTCGTGGCCGACGCCACTACAGCGCGCGTGGCGGAGCTGGATCTGATGGAAGACGGCGCCGTGGCCGACGGCACGGCCGCCAACAGCGTGCAGGCGGTCGTCACCGACGCCAGCGGCAACCCGGTATCCGGTGCGGCGGTGGCCTTCACGGCCACCAACGGCGCCGTCCTGGCTGCCGCCACCGGCACCACCGGGGCGGACGGCAGGGTGACCGTCACCCTGACCAGCACCCGGGCGGGGGCCAGCACCGTGACCGCGGCCCACAACGGCACCTCGCAGACCGCGGACGTGCAGTTCGTGGCCGACGCCACTACAGCGCGCGTGGCGGAGCTGGATCTGATGGAAGACGGCGCCGTGGCCGACGGCACGGCCGCCAACAGCGTGCAGGCGGTCGTCACCGACGCCAGCGGCAACCCGGTATCCGGTGCGGCGGTGGCCTTCACGGCCACCAACGGCGCCGTCCTGGCTGCCGCCACCGGCACCACCGGGGCGGACGGCAGGGTGACCGTCACCCTGACCAGCACCCGGGCGGGGGCCAGCACCGTGACCGCGGCCCACAACGGCACCTCGCAGACCGCGGACGTGCAGTTCGTGGCCGACGCCACTACAGCGCGCGTGGCGGAGCTGGATCTGATGGAAGACGGCGCCGTGGCCGACGGCACGGCCGCCAACAGCGTGCAGGCGGTCGTCACCGACGCCAGCGGCAACCCGGTATCCGGTGCGGCGGTGGCCTTCACGGCCACCAATGGTGCAACCATTGCGACCACCGCCGCCACCGGGGCGGACGGCACCGTGACCGTCACCCTGATCAGCACCCGGGCGGGTGCCAGTACCGTGACCGCGGCCCACAACGGCACCTCGCAGACCGCGGACGTGCAGTTCGTGGCTGACGCCACTACAGCGCGCGTGGCGGAGCTGGATCTGATGGAAGACGGCGCCGTGGCCGACGATATTGACAGTAATAGCGTGCGGGTCCTTGTCACCGACGCCTATGACAACCCGGTATCCGGTGCGGCGGTGGCCTTCACGGCCACCAATGGTGCAACCATTGCGACCACCGCCGCCACCGGGGCGGACGGCACCGTGACCGTCACCCTGACCAGCACCCGGGCGGGGGCCAGCACCGTGACCGCGGTCACGAACGGCACCTCGCAGACCGCGGACGTGCAGTTCGTGGCCGACGCCACCACTGCAGGTATCGACGTACTAATGGTCATTGATAGCGACACAGTGATTGCCAACGGCATAGCCACTGGCCGTTTACAGGCCTTGGTCACCGATGCTAATAGCAACCCGGTGGACGGAGCCACGGTGACCTTCACGGCCACCAACGGTGCCATCCTGGCTGCCGCCACCGCCACCACCGGAGCGGACGGCAGGGTGAATGTCACCCTGACCAGCACCCGGGCGGGGACCAGCACCGTGACTGCGGCCACCAACGGCACTTCACTGTCCACGGACCTGTTGTTCGTCGCCGATGCCACCACCGCCCGAGTGTCCAGTATGAGCGTTGTAACCAATAGCGCGACCGCCAGCGGCACGGCCACCAACAGCGTGCGGGCCCTGGTCACCGACGCCAGCGGCAACCCGGTATCCGGTGCGGCGGTGGCCTTCACGGCCACCAACGGCGCCGTCCTGGCTGCCGCCACCGGCACCACCGGGGCGGACGGCAGGGTGACCGTCACCCTGACCAGCACCCGGGCGGGGACCAGCACCGTGACCGCGACTCACAACGGCACCTCGCAGAATGCAACTGTCCGGTTCGTCGCCGACGCTGCTACCGCCCGCGTCAGCGGGCTGACCGCGGTAACTAATAATGCCGTGGCAAACGGCACGGCCACAAACAGTGTGCGGGCGGTCGTCAACGACGCCCGCGGCAACCCGGTATCCGGTGCGGCGGTGGCCTTCACGGCCACCAACGGGGCCAACATTACAGCAAGAGGTACCACCGGAGCTGACGGCAGCGTGACCGTGACCCTGACCAATACGACGGCAGGGACCACTACCATCACCGCAGCCCACAACAGTACTTCACTCACCGTGGACGTTATGTTTGCAGTGGATTCACGGGTATCCACTCTGGGAGTTGTCACCAATAACGCGGCTGCCAGCGGCACGGCCGCCAACCGCGTGCGGGCCCTGGTCACCGACGCCCGTGGTAATCCGGTATCCGGAGCGTCAGTGGCCTTCACCGCTACCAACGGTGCCAGCGTTGCCGCCCAGGGCACTACCGGAGCTGACGGCAGCGTAGCCGTGACTCTGACCAGCACCACAACTGGGACCAGTACTGTCACCGCCACTCACAACGGCACCTCGCAGAGCGCGGACGTGCAGTTCGTGGCCGACGCCGCCACCGCGCGCGTGGCGGAGCTCACCGTTCTGGACGACGGTGCCGTGGCCGACGGCACCGCAGCCAACAGCGTGCAGGCTCTGGTCACCGATGCGCGCGGCAACCCATTATCCGGGGCCACTGTGACCTTCGCAGCCACGAGTTACGGCAATGTGCCCGGTACCGCCACCACCGGAGCGGACGGGACAGTGACTGTGACAGTGACCAACGTAAACGCACTTCCGGTCACTGTGACAGCCCTCCACAACAGTACTTCGATGACGGCGAATGTCGTGTTCGTGGCAAATCCAGCCACTGCCCGTATGCAAACACTGACTACCGTCAATAATGGTGTAGCCAACGGCAAGAACATCGGCAAAGTGACTGGGCGTGTAACCGACGCTAACGGTAACTATCTACGCGGAGTAGTGGTAGCCTTCACAGCCAGCAACGGCGCCGTGATTGCTGAGACCGCCACCACCGATAAAAACGCGAGCGTGACTCTTAATGTGACTAGCACCCGGGCTGGCACCAGCATCATCACTGGCACCATTAACGGGTCCTCACTTTCTACGAACGTGGAGTTCACACCCGACACGTTAACCCGGCGTGTGGCATCCTTGGCAACCATAGACAATAATGCCGTGGCGAATGGCACAGCCACCAACAGCGTTCGGGCTCTGGTCACCGACGCCTATGGCAACCCGGTTGGCGGGATGGCGGTAAGCTTCAGCGCCACCAACGGCGCCGTGATTGCCGGCGGCACCACTGGGGCGGACGGTATCGTGGACGTTACCCTGACCAGTACCCGCGCGGGGGTCAGTACCGTCACTGCCAGCATTAACGGCACCTCGCAGACCACGAACGTGACGTTTATCGCCGACATGAGCTCCCGTCGTTTGGTTTCCTTGAACATCGTGAGCGATAATGCCCCGGCAAACGGGAAGGATGCCAACAGCGTGAGGGCCCTCGTCACCGACGCCAGTGGCAACCCGGTATCAGGAGCGGTGGTGACCTTTAGTGACGACTTTATCGCCGTTTTTATTGCGGAACAGGGGACCACCGGAGAGGATGGCACCGTGACCATGCCCGTTACCAGCCGGAGAGTTGGAAAATACACTATAACCGCCAGCCTTGACTCGATCTCAATGGGCACGATTGTTTCTTTTACCGCGGTAACGCCCTAAAGGAGAATGTCATCGGCAGCAACGGTAATGCATTCCTTGGAAGTAAGGTAGAGTTCAGTTTCCCCCTGAGGCCGCCGGTGTTAGTAAGCTCTATATTTTCTCTAATTGTTATTACAGGTGAGGATGAAGATGCTGAAGTTCGGGGAGCCACGGACTGGGAATATTTTCGAGTCTTTGTGGCCTACCATCGAGCGATAATTAGCTAGATATCTGAGTAAGGTGACATTCTGGAAGGATACCCGGCTCGACTGAGCCGGGTATAATGGTCTCTGAAGATAAAAGGAAAACACTATGTTAAAAATTCTCAACACTTCGGAAGGAAGAAAGTTTTTGGTCGCAGTGACTATTATGTTCATTGTTTCGGTAAGTGTGGTTTCCAAAGCAGCGTTTCAGGGAGTTGAAAAGCAGTATAATTTGCCGATGGAAACCTGGGACACATCACTGTTTATCATACAGGGTGCATGGGTAGCCATTTATAGCATAATGTTCACTATGGTGGGTTCACTGCCTTTTGGGTTTTACTATCTTGGTCCCAAAGGTGATAAACAGTGATTAGCAGAAGTGCTGGCATCAGTAATTTCTTGATTTCGTATGCTACTTCAATCATCAATGAAGGATATGAAAATATTCTTTTCTCGATTCTGAGGTGAAACTACTCCTTCCGCTTTATATTAATATAAGTGGAATATATGGCTTGGAGGCATCGGGTGCTAAGCGCCCCAGAATCTTACAACATTGCGCTGTGTGAAAAATGATCGGGTTGCAGGGGGGCCTGGTCAGATTTTACGTCGTGCAACCTATTTATCATCCCCCAGTATGAATCGCCACGGATAATTTAGACGACTTCTGAGTCGTTGATAATATGGATTTTCATATTCTGTCGGTTTATCTGAACACTCGAACCCTGCAGACGCTTACTGTTATAAAACATTTCGATGTAGTCAAAAATATCGCTCCGGGATTCTTCCAGCGTTCCGGAGATCTTTTCCTTTATCCGTTCACGCTTCAGCAGCTGGAAAAAACTTTCTGCAACTGCGTTGTAGGTGACAGTTACCACGACGGCTCATACTGCCCTCCAGTCCGTGTGATTTCAGGAACGACTGCCACTCATGGCTTGTATACTGACTGCCCTGGAAGCCCTTCTAAGAGTCAAGAGGTTATTTGAGTACTGTCGATTAATCGGTTTTGATTACGTGGAAACGTACAGACTTCACGTGAGATATAACGTTTAAGGCAACGCAGTACTACCATTTTCGAGTCTCCTTCAGCTACCCTTTTTGCCACAAACTCCTGTATCTTCTTGTCCCTGCGTGCGTATTCCGCTCTGTTCTATCACGCGTTCGGTCTACTCACCAGTCAGGCGAAACAACAAGCATGATGATGAAAACTGACACAGACATTCTTACTATCAGAATGAACAAGCACCTGTTTTTGGCGATTACGTCGCCATATGGCCATCATAAGCACATTCAGGATAATATCTTTTGTCATCCGGGGTTGCATTGACCAGCCAATAACTTTGCACGAGAACAGGTCAACAACTACGGCCAGATACAGCAGCCTTCATGGGTTCGGATGTAAGTTATGTCCGTTTTACCCCATGTTCATCCGGGGCTTCCGGGTTGAACTGACGCTGGAGTCTGTTAGGTGCCACGATACTGACTTCACCTTTATGCGCTCGTGGGCTTCGATACCCGACCTGTGCCTTATCCTGGCATGCTTCATCAGCCGCAAGCCCCAGTTAATCGTAAGCGTCGTCTCAGTACCGTCTGGTCATAATCTGATGTATTCGACAAAGTGGTGTACACCAAATAGTGGTGGGAATCAAAGTGTCAGATATGCAGAAAAATGTGACTTCCGGCAGGCGTAAAGGCTGCCCTAATTATCCTCCCGAATTTAAGCAGCAGCTCGTTGCAGCTTCCTGTGAGCCCGGCGTGTCGATATCAAAACTAGCACTTGAAAACGGCATCAATGCCAATTTGTTATTTAAATGGCGCCAGCAGTGGCGTGAGGGAAAGCTGCTATTACCTTCCACTGAGAGTCCTCAACTACTTCCTGTGACTCTTGATGCCACCACCGTACCGCCAGAACAGTACGCAGAGGCTTCTGAGCCCCTCAGTATCAGCTGTGAGGTAGCGTTCCGGCACGGAACACTTCGCCTCAACGGCACCGTCAGCGAAAAACTCCTGACCCTGCTGATACAGGAACTGAAGCGATGATACCGTTACCTTCAGGAACCAAAATCTGGCTCGTTGCCGGCATCACCGACATGCGCAATGGCTTCAACGGCCTCGCCGCAAAGATACAGACGACGCTGAAAGATGACCCGATGTCCGGCCACGTCTTCATCTTCCGGGGACGCAGCGGCAGCCAGGTAAAACTGCTCTGGTCAACCGGCGACGGGCTGTGCCTGCTGACCAAACGGCTGGAGCGCGGTCGCTTCGCATGGCCCTCTGCCCGTGATGGCAAAGTGTTCCTGACCCCGGCACAGCTGGCGATGCTGATGGAAGGCATCGACTGGCGACACCCCAAACGGTTGCTGACATCCCTGACCATGCTGTAAATCTCTTTATCCTGGTTGTTGCTGAATAAGCCTGGTAAAATACGGGCTTATGAACGACACCTCTTCTGACGAAATCCTTCTGCTGAAACAGCGGCTTGCCGAACAGGAAGCGCTGAACCGTGCCCTGCTGGAAAAGCTGGCCGACCGTGAGCGCGAAATAGACCACCTGCAGGCGCAACTGGATAAACTCCGCCGGATGAACTTCGGCAGCCGTTCCGAAAAGGTATCCCGTCGTATCGCACAGATGGAAGCTGACCTGAAGGTGCTTCAGAAAGAAAGCGATACGCTGACTGGTCGGGTGGATGACCCGGCAGTGCAGCGCCCGCTGCGTCAGACCCGCACCCGCAAACCGTTCCCGGAGTCACTCCCTCGTGACGAAAAACGACTGCTGCCGGCAGCGACATGCTGTCCGGAGTGTGGCGGAGCGTTGAGCTACCTGGGTGAGGATGCCGCCGAACAGCTGGAGCTGATGCGCAGCGCCTTCCGGGTTATCCGGACAGTACGTGAAAAGCATACCTGTACTCAGTGCGATGCCATCGTGCAGGCTCCCGCTCCTTCGCGGCCCATCGAACGGGGTATCGCAGGACCGGGGCTTCTGGCCCGTGTGCTGACCTCAAAATATGCAGAGCACACACCGCTGTATCGACAATCTGAAATATACGGCCGACAGGGCGTGGAGCTGAGTCGCTCACTGCTGTCGGGCTGGGTGGATGCAAGTTGCCGGCTGTTGTCACCACTGGAAGAGGCGCTTCAGGACTATGTCCTGACGGACGGCAAACTCCACGCCGATGACACGCCCGTCCCGGTACTGTTGCCAGGTAACAAGAAAACGAAGACCGGGCGGTTGTGGACGTACGTTCGCGACGACCGCAACGCCGGGTCAGCGCTGGCGCCGGCCGTGTGGTTCGCTTACAGCCCGGACAGAAAAGGCATCCACCCGCAGAGCCATCTTGCGGGCTTCAGCGGTGTTCTGCAGGCGGATGCGTACGCCGGGTTCAACGAGCTGTACCGCAATGGACAGATAACTGAAGCAGCCTGCTGGGCTCACGCCCGCCGCAAGATCCATGATGTGCACGTTCGTACTCCATCAGTGCTGACGGAGGAGGCACTGAAGCGTATCGGCGAGCTGTATGCTGTTGAGGCGGAGATAAGGGGAATGCCGGCAGAGCAGCGCCTTGGCGAACGTCAGCAGAAAGCAAAACTGCGACTGAAATCCCTGGAAAGCTGGCTGCGTGAAAAGATGAAAACGCTGTCGCGGCACTCAGAGCTGGCGAAAGCGTTCACGTACGCTCTGAACCAGTGGCCGGAACTGACGTACTATGCGGAAGACGGCTGGGTCGACGCCGATAACAACATCGCTGAAAATGAACTGCGGATGGTCAGCCTGGGGCGCAAAAACTTCCTGTTCTTCGGCTCTGACCACGGTGGTGAGCGCGGAGCGCTACTGTACAGCCTGATCGGTACATGCAAACTGAACGGCGTGGATCCAGAGAGCTACCTCCGTCATGTACTCAACGTTATAGCTGACTGGCCGGTCAATCAGGTCAGCGAACTGCTACCCTGGCGCGTAGCACTGCCAACTGAATAGCACATCCCCGTCAATACGGTTCTCGTTGGACGCTTACAGTTAATCCCACATTGTTGCCCACTATCTTTCAGGTCGAGATGGATCTTGCGATAGGCATAAACGCAACCGGACTTCTGCCAGAACTGTTTGATTTGTCCTGTCAGCCTGAGGTCCACCTGATGCTGTGGTGAATGCTGAAACTGAAGCCAGGCATAAAACCCATTCGGATGAATATTCAGAACCCGGCAGAGCAGACGAACTTTAGTGGTCAAGTGGGTCTGGTCTGAACTAATATCACTTAAATAATGGTGTATTTAAAAGTACATTATTTATATTATACAATAATTTACATATAGATCTTATCGATCTTAATTGTCGTTTTGTGTCGTTTTTCAGAATTATATTCTGACATTGTAATTTGATTTGATGTTTATATCTGGAATAATCTTTTTAGTAACGACAAATTAATTAAATGTGCTGATCTTTGGTATTCACAAGACAAAGTCTTGATACTAATATACTCATCAAGTGTGGCATCGGATGTTTGGCTAATGTGCAAATAAATTATGACCTCACACATGTATTAGACTTATGATTTTCGAGTGATTAATTTTTTTATACGAATTCATGCTGTTTGGGTATGAAAGTGGCAGAGCCATGCTTGATGGAATGGAATTATAAATGTACACGCATCAATCAGAAAACAGAATCGGTGTTGAAAATTGGTATCTCGCTTGTCATAAAGCAGGTAAGCATAATGCCTTCAAAGCTCAAATGTTCTTATCTGAATCTGGAATTCCAGTTTTTATACCTCAAATGTTTTTCCGACAACCAAGAAGTGACAGGCCTGGCCAGTATAGAAAAAAGCTTGAACTTCTATTTCCTGGGTATCTATTTATTTACTTTAACGTTGAAGAACATTCTTTTCCAAAAATATTATGTTGTCCCGGTATCAGTCACTTTGTTAGATTTGGTGGTGCGATAAAACCGCTTAATGACATGATAATCGACGAGTTGATGCAAGTAACAAAAACCATAGGCTCTGCTGAGTCTGGCATCAATGAATGTGGTCATAACTTGCAGGCAGTAGACTGCAAAAAAAGTAATAATATTACTGAGCTACAGCGTGAAGAATTTAAATTGATTGTGCAGGAAAAGAATTCTGAGACCAGAAGTTTAATGTTTTTTGATTTTATAGAAACGATCGTGAATGTAAAAGAAAGGCCATGATTTTATTATGGGTATTTGCCGTTTAATCAATGTCGTTACATAATATCTATTTTAAAAAATGGCCAGATGTCTTTAAGTTATCATTTTTATTTATACGATCTATTTTTCCAAATAAAAGAAACTCATTATTTTTATTAAGGTGATTGTCTTGAAAGTGTTAAGGGTTAATTCACTCATTACATCATGGTAAAAAATAGTATTTACAATTTATGTTGTTATTTGTCATATGACAATCCCATCACATATTTTATTTAGGTCTGTAAGGTATCCCCTAAGATAAATTTGTAAATGGAGGTGTTAGTTTTGCAACCAGAAAAATATAAGAGTAATAATACTGACATCGGGAAGTCAGAGATGCATAAACGTAATATATATGAACAATTGTTAAATCTGTGTTCTCCAGTTATTTTTCCGCCTCCACCATATGATTTGTGGGTGAAGACTCGAGATATTGCAGATAAATGCAATATTAGTATTTACTCTGCTAGGTTATATCTTCTTGAGTTAGAAAGTGATGGAAAAATAATGTGCTCACATCAGATTGTTAATAATTCTCTAAGATGGTATCCGAAAATGCAATTTTAAAACGTCAATTTATATTGATATATAGAGTGTCGTTCAAGTAAATGCAATATCAAAAATTATTTAAGTGGATTTGATTTTATTTTTTACTTGGCGGCTCCAATTGTTTTTGTATTTTTCTTAAAGTGGTAGTGATTTAAATTAGAACATCTAATAAGCTATCGCGAGCGAAAGATAAAAGTATGATATGGAAGTGTTTGTGATTAATATTATGAGGTAAATATCTACTTAAAATTTCTATTTTTCACTCCGATTTATAGTTGATATATATTATCGCATTCGAATGCATATTGTATTGGAGTGGCGTTTGACGATAAAAGCCCACTTTAAAAAATCAGTACAAAACTAATGTTACATTAATTATTGAATTGAATGTGGTTATCTTGAAATAAACAATCAGGAGGTGTTGCACAAATATTGTTATTAAGTTCGGATTATGAAATCACTAACTAGTTTTTATAAAGGAATAATTATGTCTACTACCACAGAGCAAATTGCTGAAGCATACCCAATTCCCAGCTACAGATTTGTTGTATCGCTGGGAGATGATAAAGTCCCATTTAAATCAGTTTCTGGGCTCGATATTAAATACAATTCTATTGAATACAGGGATGGGGTCGGTAATTTATTCTATATGCCTGGTCAAATTCAAAAAGTATCTATCACTCTTTCCAAAGGTGTCTTTGCCGGTAAGAACGTACTATATGACTGGATCAGTTCTATTTCACTAAATAAAGTTGAAAAGAAAGATTTGATGATTAGTCTTACCAACGAATCTGGTAGTGAGCTATTGGTTACCTGGAATGTGCTGAATGCCTTTCCCACAGGACTGACTTCTCCATCCTTTGATGCTACGAGCAATGATATTGCAGTGCAAGAAATTACACTGGAAGCAGATCGAGTCACAATGCAGACTCACTAATTGTATCTGATGCCAATAAGAGTAGTTAAGGAGATTCTATGACCGTTGTTACTTCATACCCAGGTTTATATATCGAAGAAATCGAGAGTACGGCCATGTCTGTTTCAAACAGCGCCACAGCCGTTCCTGTTTTTGCTATCGAAGATGATGATAAAATTTTCACCAGTACCACACGCATTAGCTCCTGGCTGGATTATATGAACCATCTTGGAAAAGCCGGTTTTAACAATAGCAGTATTCGCGATGTTTCTATCCGCACTTATTTTGAAAACGGAGGAGGTTACTGTTATCTGGTTCCGCGCGGTATGCTGATTACAGATGTACCAAAGCTTGATGATGCTACATTGCTCGTTGCAGCAGGCCAGAATATTCAGTCTGACGTTGCAACCCTCTGTACAGAGGGTAAAAATATGTTCGCTATCCTTGATGGTCCACGTACAGAAGATGAAGTTACCGATACTGATTCAAAATGGCATGATATGTACGATGAAACTCCATATGCAGCCATTTATTATCCATGGCTGACTGCCCCATGGGCAGATCAAAAGACTCATGTTCCTCCCAGTGCCGTTGTAGCCGGTGCCTACTGTTTCAACGATCGCACCCGTGGTGTATGGAAAGCTCCAGCCAATATGGTTACAAAGGGCGGTGTGCTGCCACTATATAAAGTGACGGATGACTTTCAGGGTAAATATACCAGTGGTGGAAAAGCATTGAATATGATCCGTCACTTTAACAATGGTACACCAGTTATCTGGGGGGCACGCACTTGCGAGGATACAGATTCCTGGCGTTATGTTCCTGTTCGTCGTTTGTTCAACAGTGTTGAGAAAGATATTAAAGACGCGATGCAACAAATGATGTATGAACCGAACAGTCAACCAACATGGGAGCGTGTGCGTTCTGCTGTTGCTAACTACCTTTATGGACTGTGGAAGCAAGGGGCACTGACAGGCGCAAAGCCTGAAGATGCATATTTTGTGCACATTGGCCTTGGTACCACGATGACTAATGAGGAGGTCAATCAAGGTAAAATGATCGTTAAAGTGGGCATGGCTGCTGTCCGTCCTGCTGAGTTTATTATTCTGCAGTTTACCCAGGATGTGGCTCAGTAAAATCTGTTGAACAGGAACCTGTTTCAAATAGGTTCCTGATTATATTTATAATTATTTTATTCTGAGGATAATGTCATGGGGAGTCTGCAACCCGGCGTGAGAGTGGTTGAAAGTACTTTCAACGTACAAAGCACTGCCATTGACAGCGCAATGCCTTTATTTATTGGTTATACGGAAATACAACCAGAAACATTACCCGTATTAATTACCTCTTTTGCAGAATATGAGGTTCAATTTGGTGGCCCACATGCAGGTAATGCGGTGCTCTACTATACGGTTAAACATTTTTTTGATAATGGCGGACGTAGTGGTTTTATTTATTCACTGGGCACTTACGCTGAACTGGAATCCTGTGTATCTGCAAGTATTAAAGATGCGTTGACTGAAGCCAGACTTTCCCACGTGATCGCTGCTGAATACAGGATCACATTGCTGGCATTTCCCGACATCACCCTTATACCTGATAATGAGACAGCATTATGGCACCAGTCCTGGCAAACAATGTTGTCATTTTGCCAGCTACGGCCAGGATTATTTGCTGTACTGGATGCCCCTGATGAACCGGCAGATGCCCAGACATGCCTGATGACTTATGGTGGGGCCAACTGTGAGTGGGGGGGAGCATGGTGGCCGCGGTTAGTGACGCCTTATCGCACAGCAAATACTGTGGTGAGTGTACCTCCTTCTGGCGCAGTATTGGCCGCGATGCAGACTACGGACAACAACAAGGGAGTGTGGACTGCACCCGCTAATATAGTACTCAATCAGGTTACTCAACCCACACATACCTGGCACGAAATCGGCAAACTCTTCTCACAGGATACAACATCATTAAACCTTATTCGGAGTTTTCCTGGTCGGGGCACCCGTTTATGGGGATGCAGGACTCTGAGTGGAAACAAAACGTCCTCGTTCCGTTATGTCCAGAGCCGCAGGCTAATTAACTGGTGCGAAACTAACATTATTCATCTGGGGCGGATGTTTGTATATGAGCCCAATAATGAGCTCACATGGTTTAAGTTTCGAGGGGTTGTAACCAACTGGCTACGTAAGCTTTGGTTACAAGGGGGGCTATATGGTAAAGAGGAGCAGGAGGCGTACCGGATATTTCTGGGGCTGGACGAAACCATGACATCCGATGATATTCGGGCTGGTCGAATGATTATAAATATTCGGTTATCGGTTTTATCACCTGCGGAATTTATTGAGTTGAGCTTGGTATTCAATATGAATGCCAGTGTGTCAGCCTGACTTCAGTAAAAAAACGGAGTAATATACCATGTCAGATTTATATACCCCTGATGTTTTCAAACCATCGGTTTCGCATCGATTCATTACTACCTTCTTATTTGAAGGTGTCCCAAGCCCACTTGATATTGCTTTTAATCGGATATCTGGACTTAGCCGGGAACTAAATGTAAGCCAGTACAGTGAAGGGGGCGAAAATCTAAGAAACAATTATCTTGCAGGAAAAATTAATCATGGATCTCTGATACTGGAGCGTGGGGTGATGACTGTAACACCACTGACAGCCATCTTTGAAAATATTATGCGTGGTGGGACACTTATTTATGCCGATGTTGTGATCTTACTGCTTGGTGAACATTCTTTTCCAGTTGCCAGCTGGACGTTGAGTAATGCACTGCCTGTTCGTTGGCAGACAGGAGATTTTGACGCCAGTACCAGTAAAGTCCTTATTAACACGCTGGAATTGCGCTACCAAGAAATGTTTTGGCTGGGGGTGAAGGCATGACTATTGAAATAAGAGAATTGGTTATTGAAGCTCGTATCTCGGACAGTGAAGGTTCCTCAACTAAGAGTCTGGCAGAGGAAATTGCCAAAAACAGAGAAGAAGAAGCTCGCTGGGTGGAACTCATTAGCAAGATGGTAGTTGAGCAGTTGCGTGAAGAGCGAGGAGTATGATGATACTGGACAAGTCATTATCCAGACTCACGATTAAAGGTTATACCGATCGTGAAATGAGAGAGTCGGTTGGAACGGTTGTATCAATGTACAACCCGGATGCCTTACAGCTTAAGTATCAAACAAGGTATGCTCAGGATGGGTTTATCAGCAGCAATACCCAAAGCAATACTTATCAGTCATCCCACCCAGGTGAACTGGACCTGGAGCTGATTTTGGATGCGCGAATGCCGGGAAACTCGCGCCCCCTGGACATACAACTAACGGAGCTGCATGAACTGTGCTATGCCGTAGATCCTGTTAGCTGCGAGCCACATTTTTTAGCAGTGTCCTGGGGTAAACTTCCAATGGGCGGGGTGGCAGGGCATGAATTTATGGGCAGGGCCACGAAATTTGCGGTCAGTTATACTCTATTTGAACGTGATGGATCTCCTCTGCGGGCCAGCATAACGCTTTCCTTAATCGCAGATGCCAGTATAGTTTTGCAAAATGCCAAATTAAGTCTTAGATCGCCGCCAGTTGCCGTTATTTCCGTACCCGATGCCAGCACGTTGCCACTTATTGCCGCTAAGAGTAGCTCTCTTCTTAAGGGAGGCGTGGATTATCTAACTTTGGCCGACAGCAATGATTTGAACAGCCTTAATGCTATCAAGCCTGGTCAGACACTGATGGCTCCAGCACTGGGGGGCAAGTAATGAAGAAACATGTCTATTCTGCGATGGCCCCGAGCGATCGGGTCTTCTTGTTTGCAGGCTGGCAAGAACTGAATACGTTGTGCCCGATTTATATACGTACAGAGCAGCGTGTTAATGGAATTCCTTCTGTATCCTTAGAATTATCTGTTCCTGGTAATGCGCAACGTGAACTGAGCACCAATAAAGAAATGGAGCTTTGTCAGGTTGGGTTACCTATGTCGATCAAGGTATATGACGATGAATTGTGCCTTCAGGTGGAACTCTTTTCAGGCGTTATCACTGCCCGGAGCCTTACGATAGTCAAGGGACAGGCAATTCTGTCACTCGTTCTTAAACACAAGCTTGTCCAGCTTGATAATGTTGTCCGTTCCCGGGTGTTTAATCAAATGAGTTGTAGCGACATTATTCGGACACTTTGTCCAGCTGATGTCTCTAAGGTTAACAACCAGACGAGTATGGGCACCATATATGAGCAACGTGTTCAGTTTCGTTGTTCTGACTGGCGAATGCTACGTTATTGCCTGGATGCCTGCGGAGCATGGCTGATTGCAAGCCCCTCCATGGTCCATATTTTCCATCCCATGCTTGCACCTGAGACGCAGGCAGTTCATCACTTGCAGGCTGAGAATGGCCCATTTATTGAAAAGGCAACCTGGAATTTTAGCGCTATAGATCAGCCTGCCAGTTTGAGGCTGACTGCATGGGATATTGCTTCGCAGACACAGATTTCCGCATTGGCCCGTAAGTGCTCCCTGGGTAGTGGCGCACTTGAGCCCGGAACGGGCCTCAGTGATGAACCCTGGGTTTTGGGGTATGGAACATCACCCTCTATGGAGGAATTGCGGAGTCAGGCCGAAAGCATGCTTTTGAATCTGCAGCTTCAGGGAGTAAAAGGGGAGTTTACCGTACAGGGTTCCTTAAAGTATCAACCAGGAAATACATTAAAGCTCTCGGGCTTTGGTCAACATTTCGACGGCGTTGGGATTATCACAGCAGTTATTCACACAATCACCCCTTCCCGCTGGACTACTACCTTGACACTTGGACCTGGTGGACATGCGCTTACACCAAAACCATTCTTGCAGATGAGTGGTATACATACCGCTGTGGTTTCATCGTATGACAAGAGTGACAAACTCTACCGGATCCGTGTTCATTTAAATGCATTGGGTGATGATCAGAATAAAAATCAGCTCTGGGCGAGATTCGCTATGCCATATGCCACAAAAGGTAGCAGTTTTATCTGCTATCCTGAGCCTGGCGATGAGGTTGCAGTTGGTTTTTTTGAAGACAATCCCGATTACCCGGTGATCGTCGGTTCCTTACACAATCCAAAAAGTCCACCGGTCATTGAACCCGGTAAGGATGAGGGGCTTAAAGGATGGAAAACAAATCAACTTCAGCTACAGATTGATACACGCAAACAGAATCTGATGCTTAAGGCAGGGGAGGAATCGACAATTACCCTCGATAAATCTAAGGCTATTGAGGTCAATGGAGCCAATGGCATCAATATATATGGGAAGCAAAGCGTGACAATAAAAGGAAATAAAATTGATTTGTCTAAGTAACTTACTATAAATATATTACGTTTATATTAATGAGGTACCTATGAGCGAACAACTAGCGCAGGTATATGGTCGTGGCTGGGCTTTCCCTCCCGTGTTCACTATCGAGGGTGTTGCTATGGCAGGCGGTGCCGAGGATATTGCTCAGAGCATGCGGATCCTGTTCTGCACCCTGCCTGGTGAAAGGATTATGCGGGAAAACTTCGGTTGTGATCTCAACCAGTTTCTGTTTTCTGGTATAACTAATAGCCTTCTGTCTGATATTGAGCAACAGATCCAGAACAGCATTTTGCGTTTTGAGCCGCGGGTTCAGATAATCAACATTTTATTTGACACAAAAAACATGTCTTCTGGTCAGTTGAGTATTAAGGTGAATTATTGCCTGCGTGGAAGTGATATACAGCAACAGCTTACAGGAAGACTGGATGTCGTGAATGGTCTGGGAATATCCTTATGATGTCATGGGTTATAGTTGATAGTGATTTTATTGAGTTTGATAAAATGTTCGGTCATCGGAAAGTGACCATTACCGACAGTAAAAAAATAACTGGCAGCGGCCATGCTGAAATAAATAAAAAAAAAGTATGTGTGCTGGGAGATGAAAAAAAAATAAATCTGAAAGCAACTTATACGATTGATGGGTATGCATCTCCAGGAAACGGTCAGGTTACAATTACTAAACTTAACGACAGCCAATTTACTCAGGGGTGTATTAGTGAGAAACCACTCATTACTGAAGGAAATGGCACGTTTGTCGCTCTTTTTACTCCTTCGACCCCGGCAATTGGCCCATCCCCTGCAAATATGCCTGATGTAACAGCTCCTACGCCAGGAACAGGATGGTTTAAACACAGTCAGGATTGGGTTAAAGCAGGATAGTACGTTCATATTGAGTCGTTTCATCAGCTATTTCTGACCAGCTAAGGTGCATCTAAATTAAAATCAATAACAGACTTGTTTTTTTTGAGTGCTTTATTGAAAATATTTTATAATTATCATTATATACATTTGCAATGGTAAATGATGATTTGTTTAGTTTGTGGTGTTTTTATTTATTTCGGTTGGTTTTTTAGCTGTTTTTTTATATTCTTTGCTGCTAGCCTTTGATAAGAGTTTTTCTGTATTTATACTTTACCTGCAAGAGATTAATATTTATTTTACGTGGTTAAAGGTAATCTGAATGGGGCTCCGGTCTGTATGTATTAGAATTAAAAGTGTTATTTATGTATTTTATTTAATTTGGTGTAAGGGTTGTGGTGGTTGTCATGATAATAGTGGGTGAGCTATTGTGTATATTATGGCTTTTTAATTATTTTGTTTTTATTGCATTTCTTTTTTTAAATGTGTTCCCGTTGTGTAAGTTGTACGGAAATGCTCCTGTTAATTCATGGTGTATAAATTTCATTTCTCCACGCGCAACTATTTTATAGTGTGCTATTAATTGAGTTGGTAATATCATGGCTGATAAATCTGCATTGCAAGAGGCATTATCTGGGGTTGTTCCTGATGTCGGTTTTTTGCTGGACAGCCGGACCGTTCTGACACGCCTTAAGGCTATTGAAGAATATGCGCGTTGTGTGCCTTATGTGCCTGACGATCCGGCTCATCGGGAAACAGGGCTCAGCTGGTCTGATTTTCTTTTTATGGGGGGAAATACACCGGAACGATTGGCTGCACTCTATGATTCACCATCAACTGCAGATGGGAATTTATTGCCTCACCAGGCTTTTTTATTGGCCATTCTGGCTCTGCTTGAAACCCCCAGTGCATTCATAAATTATTTTTCTGGGGCCCATCGCAATCTGTATTATCGGCAGTTATTATCACTGCAAGAAAAGGCTGCCGAACCTTCACAGGTTGCCGTTTCAATCGAACTAAACAGCGATACTCCTGAGAAAATGTTATCAGCCGGCACGCTTCTGGATGCCGGACAAGATAGTCAGGGGAGAGTAATTGAGTTCAGGTTAGACGACGAATTGCTGGCCAATCACAGTAAATGGACTGACTTACGATGGTGTTACCCTTCCGTAAAGGGCGTTGGAGCTGGAACCTCTGCTATCGTGTATGACGAACAATACGTCTGGCCATCAAACGGAATGAATCTTTTTGAAGCGGTTGAGCAGGATCAGCTCATTCTGACCGGAAGAATGCTGGCCTCTCCCTTACTTGTGAATGACTCTTCTCAAGACCTGGTCGTTTCAGTAATGTTTGCAACCTCTCCAGCCAAGGCTGGACTGCTGGCCCATGCCAGCAGTGGTGAAGAATGGCTACCCCTGAAGATTACAGACTCAGCTGATCGCTCATTATCATTTACCTTGCCTGCTGACAGTGGCGGAATCAGCATCCCTGACGGCCTGGCTGGTGTGGCTTTTACTATTCCCGTGATACGACTGTCGCGTCAGGATGGTCAGAGTGTGCCTGATATTGTCTCGGTGACAGTGAATGGTATCGACCTTACCAGTGACCAGTACCAAACAGCGATCATGACCCCATTTGGTCACAGTGATGAGGTTCAGGCAGTTGAGAATATGCAGCTTTATATTGGGATCAGTGGAATGCTGCCGGAACAAACTCTTTCCTTGTTCTGGAAGCTTAATACAGCCCAACCTCTGACTCTGAACTGGCAGTATTTGACAAAAAATAACCGATGGAAGGAGCTTGATCCCTATTTGATAGATCGTACCCATCGTCTGCTTCGCAGTGAAAGATGGACTACTATATTGCCGGCCGATGCTGGCAATATGGCACCAGCAATGCCATCCGGCCGCCACTGGTTTCGTGCAGAGATTGTTCCAATCAGCACTCAGGAATTGGGTGTAGCCAAGTACCCCAGACTGGTCGGTCTAATAACCAATGGGATGACCGCAACCCTGAATAACTTGCCGATGCTTGACAGTACTGTTGCCGGAACGTCATTTCCGGCAGGTGCTATCCGCCAGTTTGTGAAAAATATCCCTGGCGTTGCCCGGATACAACAACCCTGGGTCTCCTGGGGGGGGAGTCCTCCTGAATCGCAGGATGCGTATGGCATTCGTGTAGCTCAACGGCTTTTTCATCGTCATCGTGCACTAACCTGGCCTGACATGATGATGCTGCTTGAAACAACATTCCCTGTAGTATTTGGGGTTATGCAACCATCAGGAGATATCCTGACCACGGTACCAGCTCTGACTGAACAGACACTTGTGGTAATTCCCAGGGTCACAGCCAAAGACAACAGTGACCCTCTGCGTCCCGTATTCAACGCCGCCAGACTGGAATTAATGAGTAACACGCTGCAATCACTGGCCTCGCTATGGCAGAACATTCAGGTCAGAAATCCCCGATATCGTGATGTGCAGCTGGAGTATGACGTGAAGTTTTATACCGGTGTAAATCCAATGTGGGCGGAGCGTGAGCTGCAGAATGCTCTCATTGCGCGCTATATGCCATGGAGCACAGGCATGACTGCTGGAGTATCACTGGCTAATAGGCTGAATTACTACGATGTGATGGCTACCCTGCAGCAGCAGCCTTATGTGGATCATGTGATCGGTCTGAAGCTGGATGGGATGGAAGACTCGATACAAGGTGATGGCGACGAAGTGTTGATCCTTTGTTGGCCGAATTAAATTACGGCTCCGTTTAAGGACTAATTATGAGTAATACAGATGCGCTGTTCCCGGTGGTTCGGGATGAAATCGTGTTTGATAATTTGTTAGCGCAGGCAACGAAAGTACTGACAACTTATGCAGGACAATGCTGGACGGATACTGCAGAACATGATCCTGGGATCACTTTGTTAGAGGCGTTGAGCTATGGTGTGGCAGACCTTGCATATCGTCAAACCCGGCCATTGACCGATCTTCTTACCCCATCTCCATCCCAACAGGTTGTTGATGGGGGATTATTCCCTCAGGAGTTTGGTCCCCAACAGGCGTTGACATGCGGGCCGGTCAGCGAACAGGATTATCGCCGGGCGATACTGGATTTACACAGTTCAGGTACCGAGGAGGGTTATTTCTTCTTCAGTAACGTACGTCTGGTACGGGAACCGGAAGCAGATCGGTACCAGTACTGGTATAACCCTGAATTTCGGGAATACCAATTCACGAAGCCTGAGGAAAACTCTGAAAGTACAGCGTTTCAAATTTCATTACTGGGTAATTATCATCTTTATCTTGTGCCTTCCCGTGAAACTGAAAAGGATCCTCTGCCTGCAAGCACCGCACTTGCGTCTTTTCTGCTCAATAATCGTAATTTGGGTGAAAGTGTTAGTCGTGTGGTCTGGCTAGAGCCGGAAGATCTGATGCTGGATCTGATTATCGAACTGGAAGACAACATCAGTGCCAACAGTAATGTGGCCGTAATTTATGCAAATATTTATCAGGTTGCTGAGAATTATATTCGGCCTCCACTTGCTCGCTACTCCACCACTCAGTTACGAGATATTGGCATGAGCACTGAGGATATCTTTCAGGGACCTTGGCTGCGTCATGGCTGGCTCCCCTCACTGCCACCTCATATTGACAGCAGCACCCATGCCACGGTGAGTTTAAGTGGTTTAGTCGATGCGCTGTTGACAGTTAAAGGTGTGAAAGGGATCCGTAAACTGAGCTGTGGTTCAGAAACGCCATCGCATTGGCAATGGGTAGCAAATTCTGCAGGAACATACCCGAGATTATGGGGGGAAGATCCGCTTGCTGTGATGTCAGAAGGAAATTATGTCCAGTTACTGGCTAACGGAGATATTCCGTTAAACTCGAGTAAAGAAGAAATTCAGGCTGAAATTAAGCGCCCGGCTCTAATCCTGAATTCAGCGAAGGTTTTACCGTATGGTCGTTGGCGTGAGCCGGGCAAGTATTATCCAGCAACGGAGATCATTCCGCCCTGTTATAATCTGAAAATCCCGGCGACCTCTTCGGTACAAACCCACCTGCATCAGTTTTTGCTCATGTTTGAGCAAATTCTCGCAAATGCTTGCCAGCAGCAGGCGATATTACCGGATCTGTTGTCTTTTAAACGGCAGGGAGACGTGGTCTGGGGAGCACAGTGGCCTTTTGCTGCTGACACCATCAGTGATGACGTGCATCGCGCATATAGTTCTGTTCTGAAAGATAATCTGGCTAAAAGCAGCCATGACCGATCGCATGAGCTGTCCATTATTGGATATTTACTTAGCTATTTTTATTGTCAGCTTGCGCCAGAAATCTTCGGTCAGCCTTCGGAACAGTATCTTGCCTCCCAGCAGGGATACTTGTCACGACTGGCAGAACTCGGTTATCACCGTGCCAACATTCGTTGTGATCAGGTATCGTCCTTGCAGCGCCGTATCGCAGCACGTCTTGGTCTGGGGGGGGCGGCCATTTTTGATGATACAACACCATTCGCCGAACTGCCTTTCTACCTGGTTGAGCATAAAGCACTTATGCCACTCCAGCCTGATCCACAATATAACCTACGTCAGACACCAGTCTTTGTTGTGGCAGAGGAGATCGATGGAGAAGAGTTCCTGACACTAACCTGCGAGAATTTAGGCGGGCTCACAGTGGGTCACATGGTGGATGTATTGTTAAATCAGGGAACCAAAGACGAGTTCCGTATTCGTGGGCAAATGGTCCGCCGTATTGACCCTCAACATATGTATTTTTCTCTGAGTCTTACCGCCAGCGTTCAGTTAAAGAGAAATCTGAGTGACATTCTGAGTGCGTCACCGCAGACACTGTCCTGGCAAAACAGTGATGTCTGGCTGGAAGACATGAATTTTCCGTTAATCTACGATTCGGATCAGACTAACTTACCTGGCGATCAAAAGCGTCTTATGTGCTCTCCTTTCCCGGTCATGATTATGCCTGGTGATGTTTTAGTACTGGAATATCAAATAACAAAGAATGCGATCAAAGGTCGTTCTTATGATGATTTAATCCGAAAATTGACAGTGGTTAGCGTTGATCCGATAGCAAATACTTTGGTGATACATTGTAACGACCCCCTGCCGCATGATGTACAAACAAGTCATTATCAGTGGCACTTTGCCAGCAGTAGTCATGCTGTGAAAGATCGTTTCTCCTTCATGGTCAGTGTGGTATTTAATCAGGCACTTCTGCTTGAACTAACGGAAGACCCATATGCGGCAGAAGCATGGGTTAGGGAAGCTATCCTTGGTGAAGTACCTTCACATATCGGGGTGTTGCTTCACTGGAAGCCGCGCTGGGAATTCAACCAGTTCGCCCACACCTATAGCCAGTGGCAGAGCGACGGCGCAGCCCTGGGAGATAAGTCGTTTGAGCTGCTCAGAATGTTGTCGCTGGGCAATATACCTTACGGACTGGATGGAATTGGTTCTATGTATGTGGCCACGGCGGTGCAACAGGCAGACGTTGTTGGTGAGGACGGTTCCGAGTGGAACAGTGATGTGATCGAGGAAGATCAGTTGTTCTATGTACCATTAGTTGACGACTCCATATGATTCGCATCGTGAATTATATGAATAGCAAATAAGTGGTTCTGGCATGTAACACGGACAATAAAAATTGCAGGATAAAACAATGAATAGTGCGAAAAACAACACCCGCTCCCGGAATACAGACGCCCCGACGACGGAGGAGCTGAAGTCCAGGTTCCAGGCACGTAGCCTGCCGCTGGAAACGGATTTTCACGATCTGATTGATGTGGCGGAGTGCGGGCGACGGGCCGTGGGGAGAAATCCGGGACAGACGCCGAACCCTGACAGCGGCCTGATGCTGGACGACAGCCAGCAACTGGTGGTGAAGGTGGACGTGGCAAGGGGGCTGTCCGTCAGCGGGAGCGGGGTGGGGGTGAACACGTCGGCGGGGAACGGCCTGACGGTGGCCAACAGTCAGCTGAAGGTGGCGCTGGGCGGCACGCCGGGGCTGGAGCTGACCGGCACGGGTCTGCAGGTGAAGGCGGACGTGGCAAGGGGGCTGGCGGTCAGCGGGAGCGGGGTGGGGGTGAACACCTCGGCGGGGAACGGCCTGACGGTGGCCGGAAACCAGCTGAAGGTGGCGCTGGGCGGCACGCCGGGGCTGGAGCTGACCGGCACGGGTCTGCAGGTGAAGGCGGACGTGGCAAAAGGGCTGGCGGTCAGCGGGAGCGGGGTGGGGGTGAACACCTCGGCGGGGAATGGCCTGACGGTGGCCGGAAACCAGCTGAAGGTGGCGCTGGGCGGCACGCCGGGGCTGGAGCTGACCGGCACGGGTCTGCAGGTGAAGGCGGACGTGGCAAGGGGGCTGGCGGTCAGCGGGAGCGGGGTGGGGGTGAACACGTCGGCAGGGAACGGCCTGACGGTGGCCGGAAACCAGCTGAAGGTGGCGCTGGGCGGCACGCCGGGTCTGGAGCTGACCGGCACGGGTCTGCAGGTGAAGGCGGACGTGGCAAAAGGGCTGGCGGTCAGCGGGAGCGGGGTGGGGGTGAACACCTCGGCGGGGAATGGCCTGACGGTGGCCGGAAACCAGCTGAAGGTGGCGCTGGGCGGCACGCCGGGGCTGGAGCTGACCGGCACGGGTCTGCAGGTGAAGGCGGACGTGGCCAGGGGGCTGGCGGTCAGCGGGAGCGGGGTGGGGGTGAACACCTCGGCGGGCAACGGCCTGACGGTGGCCGGAAACCAGCTGAAGGTGGCGCTGGGCGGCACGCCGGGGCTGGAGCTGACTGACGCGGGTCTGCAGGTGAAGGCGGACGTGGCCAGGGGGCTGTCCGTCAGCGGAAGCGGGGTGGGGGTGAACACGTCGGCGGGGAACGGCCTGACGGTGGCCAACAGTCAGCTGAAGGTGGCGCTGGGCGGCACGCCGGGGCTGGAGCTGACCGGCACGGGTCTGCAGGTGAAGGCGGACGTGGCAAAAGGGCTGGCGGTCAGCGGGAGCGGGGTGGGGGTGAACATTGACACGACGCTGCGGTTCAATAATAACCAGATTGGCGTGCCTGATAATTATGTCACCAAGGCCGGAAACAGCACCATCAAAAACGGCAGCCTCTCATTTGAGACTGACAACACTGGGGTGCATTTCTATGGAGGAAGTAAAATAATCAAGGCCTCAGGCTCCAGCATGCGCTGGTATAAGCCGAGTAATAACGCCATGCCGCAAATCTGTGATTACGACGGCAGCAATCCGAGTAATATTGCGACAGAACATTTTGTAGTAAATGAAATCAACTCATGGGGGGGATATTCTAAACATAAGGGAGACCTTGTCGCTTTTGAGGTGAGCGAGAAGGATGCTTTTGTCCCGATCGATATTGACTTTGTAATTGGTGTAGAGGTAGAAAACGCTGACAAACCGGGGATTGTTACTGGCAGGGTATCCTCATTTATGGGAGCGGGTAATATCTGGCGTTGTCCTGGAATACACATAGATATTAATAAAATAAATGGAAATATTACTAAGATTTATCTTTTGCAAAATAATAATAATAATAAATTGGCTATGGCTTTCTCTACTCCAAATAAATTTGAGGATGCCTGGATGCATATTAGGTGGAAAGTCAGGGTCAATGGTGGGAATTATTACCATAGGGGCTTGAATGGGTTCGGTGGTTTCAAAATCATAGACCAGGTGAATTTATAGAGATTTCTTATTAAATATATGCCAAGTCTTATTGATGTTGATGTTGATGTTGATGTTGATGTTGATGTTGATGTTGATGTTGCATTCTAATTGAGGGGCAAAAAACACCTGTAATGCATTATCCGCACACAATAAACATTCCGGGTATTATCATTTGGCTACCATCGGGAAATGATTATTTGGTGGAGCGAAGGGCTATGCTTATACATTTAGCCATCAGATTAATGAACCGTAAAGGTGACGGTAAAAAAATTACATCAGGAGATAATTAATGGATAGTCCAAAAAAAAACACCCGTTCACGGAATACAGACGCCCCGACAACGGAGGAGCTGAAGTCCAGGTTCCAGGCACGTAGCCTGCCGCTGGAAAAAGATTTTCACGATCTGATTGATGTGGCGGAGTGCGGACGACGGGCCGTGGGGAAAAATCCGGGACAGACGCCGAACCCTGACAGCGGCCTGATGCTGGACGACAGCCAGCAACTGGTGGTGAAGGCGGACGTGGCAAGGGGGCTGGCGGTCAGCGGAAGCGGGGTGGGGGTGAACACGTCGGCGGGGAACGGCCTGACGGTGGCCGGAAATCAGCTGAAGGTGGCGCTGGGCGGCACGCCGGGGCTGGAGCTGACCGGCACGGGTCTGCAGGTGAAGGCGGACGTGGCAAGGGGGCTGGCGGTCAGCGGGAGCGGGGTGGGGGTGAACACCTCGGCGGGGAATGGCCTGACGGTGGCCGGAAACCAGCTGAAGGTGGCGCTGGGCGGCACGCCGGGGCTGGAGCTGACCGGCACGGGTCTGCAGGTGAAGGCGGACGTGGCAAGGGGGCTGGCGGTCAGCGGGAGCGGGGTGGGGGTGAACACGTCGGCAGGGAACGGCCTGACGGTGGCCGGAAACCAGCTGAAGGTGGCGCTGGGCGGCACGCCGGGTCTGGAGCTGACCGGCACGGGTCTGCAGGTGAAGGCGGACGTGGCAAGGGGGCTGGCGGTCAGCGGGAGCGGGGTGGGGGTGAACACGTCGGCAGGGAACGGCCTGACGGTGGCCGGAAATCAGCTGAAGGTGGCGCTGGGCGGCACGCCGGGTCTGGAGCTGACCGGTACGGGTCTGCAGGTGAAGGCGGATGTGGCCAGGGGGCTGTCCGTCAGCGGAAGCGGGGTGGGGGTGAACACGTCGGCGGGGAACGGCCTGACGGTGGCCAACAGTCAGCTGAAGGTGGCGCTGGGCGGTACGCCGGGTCTGGAGCTGACCGGCACGGGTCTGCAGGTGAAGGCGGACGTGGCCAGGGGGCTGGCGGTCAGCGGAAGCGGGGTGGGGGTGAACATTGACACGACGCTGCGGTTCAATAATAACCAGATTGGCGTGCCTGATAATTATGTCACCAAGGCCGGAAACAGCACCATCAAAAACGGCAGCCTCTCATTTGAGACTGACAACACTGGGGTGCATTTCTATGGAGGAAGTAAAATAATCAAGGCCTCAGGCTCCAGCATGCGCTGGTATAAGCCGAGTAATAACGCCATGCCGCAAATCTGTGATTACGACGGCAGCAATCCGAGCAATATTGCGACGGAAAAATTTGCACAAATGCAGGCTCATATAGATTCTGGATATATGACGGCAAATGGCGATGTAATAGCCTTCGAGATACATTATTGGGAATGGGGTTGGCCAATAGATGTCGATTTTATATTTTCCCTGGATTATGGCAATGAGGGAATTCTTGTTAGTGGTCGCGCTTGTGCTTATATGGGGCAGGGCAATCTATTCGAGGGGATGGGGATAAGTATAGACACTAGTAACTCACGAGGATTCATCCCTAGAGTGGTTATGTTACAAAATATATCAACTAAGGCACTTGCTATTGGTTTAACAATAAGTAATAACGCGACCGTCCTCAGATGGAGAACAAGATGTAATGGAGGAACACATGTTAGCAAAGCCATAACATCATTTAGCGGTTATGAAATAATACAAGAGTGTAAACTTTAAATTCCGGTCTGGCCATGGAATTATCATAGTATGGCACATCAGCTATATTATATTGAAGGTCATGAATGTTAGTGGGAATTACTGTAATGAATTAATTTATAAATTGGGTTATAGCAGAGAGTTAAAAGATTATTCTAACGTTCCAATGTTAAATACATCATGAGTTGGATTAATATCATGGTTGTGTTCTTGTCGGAGAATGAATACCATTTTTAATTATCAGAAATATTTTCCATTAAGTCCTTTTGCAGCCGTCGGATAGTAATTATTTTGTTATCAGATGGCTATGTTTATATTTTGTGTCGTCAGATGAATGAATCGTAAATATGACAGTAATGTCAAATTATATCAGGAAGAACAATGATGGATAGCCCGAAAAAGAATATCCGTTCCCGGAATAGAAAAGCGCCGACAACGGAGGAGCTGAAGTTCAGGTTCCAGACACGTAGCCTGAAGCTGGAAAGGGATTTTCAAGACCTGATTGAAGTGGAGGAGTGCGGGCCGAGCCGTGGGGAAAAATCCAGGACTGACGCCGAACCCCGACAGCAGTCTGATGCTGGGCAACAGCCAGCAACTGGTGGTGAAGGCGGACATGGCCAAGGGGCTGGCGGTCAGCGGAGGTGAAAATTGACACGACGCTGCGGTTCACTAATAACCAGATTGGCGAGTCTGACAATTATGTCACCAGGGCCGGAAACAGCGAAGAGGTTTATAAAAACGATATGTACTATAGTTCCGTAAGTCGTCTGCGGATCGTGCTTGACCTCCAGTCTGTGAGTGCCGAACGGCATGCCGAGAATTGCCGTCGGCTCTTCCACCATGAGATCCGCAGACTATTAGATCGGGTATTGAGAAAAGTTACGCCAGCAGGACTTTCCATCCGGCTGAGCGCTCCACTGGTTGTCAAACTGGGCGATATTCCCCAGAATGACTTTGAACATACTTTGTGCCATCGATTAGAGAGGGAATTCGAACAGGTACTGCGCTTACATCTTGTTCAGACACGTGACCAGTGGAAATGGGAGTCGACGACAGACTCGCGAGCGCGTCTGTCACAGGTGTTGTTAAGTAACAATGAATTTCCTGATGAGTGGATAAAACAGCAACTGACAGATGGGGCTGAACACTGGGAGCCTGTGGTTGCGGGCTATGCTCTTTTGCCGACGGGTATCTGTTTGGAGCATCGCTTGCACCCAGACACACTTACATTCCTGTGTCGTCAATGGGCGCCAGAATGTTCAGCGTTCGTAAGTGGTTCAGGAGGAGGCTTGAGGCTATGTGCTCTTTACTATTTCATGCGCCATCCCGACCCCCCCCCCCTGAACCGCCTTCATCTTCAGAGAGTATGCAAGAATGGTGCAACTGGATGCGCAGAGAATGGGCTGGCACATCACAAGCCCGTAAACAGATGCAATCATTGCTTTCCTTAACGAAGACTCCGAACTTGTTTAAAGCTCCGCTTCGCCGTTGGTTACGTTCCCTTTGGCTCAATGAAGAGCTAACGGCACATGTTAGAACGGATCTTCCTGCGGAGTACGCTACTGAGTGGGAACGGCAACTAATCGGGCTTTCTGATGGCGATGCGGCACCAGAGTTCGGTCTGTCCGCTAATTCGCGGTTGCCGGAAAAAGCCTCATCGATCAGAGAAATTCAATTTCACACTGTAAGGTCTATAAAAAAGATAGAGCGCGGTGATATTGCTAACGTAGTATTTGGCGACGGGTTGTCATCCGCTTCCCAGCACGTCAACCCCACAGAAGTATCCAATTACAGAAAAGATGTATGGTTTCCCGTCGTAAAGGAAGAACATTATCCTAAAGCAATGAGGCTGATGGGTAATACAAAGCTGGATCGTGGTGACATAGTAGGGGGAGACGGGTTGTCACCGACTGGCCAGCTGAGCATCAACCCCACAGAAGTATCCAATTACAGAAAAGATGTATGGTTTCCCGTCGTAAAGGAAGAACATTATCCTAAAGCAATGAGGCTGATGAGTAATACAAAGCTGGATCGTGTTGACATAGTAGGGGGAGACGGGTTGTCACCGACTGGCCAGCTGAGCCTCAACTCCACAGCAGTGTCCAAATACAATGAAGATGTATGGTTTCCCGGTGAGTCCTTATTGCAGGGAGAATGCCATCTTCACATGATGGGACTGGATACAGGATCGGATAAAAGTAGTGAGAAAACGGTGAATAACGATGGCTGCCAGCAAATTGACCGTTCAAATGCAGAGATACCCATTCATGGTATATCAGGCGAAAACACTGATGCTATTGCCAGACAAATTTACAAAAGTTTAGCCCCGGATTGTCGTAAGTCATCACACGCTGCAGAGCAGGTGGCAGGTGCGACTTACTGGCATCAAATAAACGATGCTGGTCTCGTGTTGCTCTGGCCATTCATGCCTGAGTTATTTCGCCAGCTTGGATTACTGAAGAATAAAAGATTTATTAACACGTACGCACAGCACCAGGCTGCCTTATGTCTGGATTGGTTGTCAAGGGGGGAGTCGGAGCCTCTGAAGTTACCGACAGTTAGTCGGCGGCTTTGTGGGTTATCTGGCAGGGATATAAATGAAGATATTGATCTTGAAGAAGAACTCAGACAGAAGCTCAGTGTCTGGTTAGCAGACATACCGCGAGCCATGCCTGCTAAATGGCAAAAATTGTCTTCTGGTGATCTTCGCCAGTGGTTTCTACAGCGACCGGGTTGGTGTTCTCCAGACCCAGAGCATACAACCATATATGTCCAGCCTGCAGTATTTGATGTGCTCTTTAATGACTGGTCGTGGCCAACTGAGTTAGTGGCGCTACCGTGGTTAGAGAGGCCACTTACAATTCGCTGGTCCCAGCCTCTATGATTCATTCTGCGAGGTTATTTATTAGTCAGGAATTTCATATGGATACATCTGTAACATCTTTTCCGATCGCCGTTCAGGAATATGCTGATAATCATTGTTATCATATCCTTCTAAAGGAGTTAGCACGGATTGATTTATGTTTACAGCGCTATGCCAGTCAGCATCGGGAGGCGCTGGAGTCCCATGTGTTGACGGGATTTTTGCTTGATGATGAGGAGATTAGGACTTGTGAAAATCAGTCACCTGATAAACCTCATTGGATGAAAGAGACAGAAGCCCGGCATGTAAATAAATTTTTTCAGGAGACCGGTTCAGGGGATAGGTTGTCACTTCTCATTGAACGGTTTGAATTAACACCATTTGAAGCCGACCTTTTGATACTGGGGTTGTTGCCACACATTGACAGTAGATATTTTTCACTCTTCGCAGCCTTGCAACGAAGAGGTCAAAAGAGTCTTCCCACTTTTGAATTTGCCCTTGAGGTACTGGGTAAAACGTCGTTGCGTGATGCAGATGCACGACTCAGCCTTTTACCGCAGTCACCACTAATAAAAAATCAGTTAATCACTACTGAAAAGAGTGGGGAGCGTCAGGGGGAAAGTTGGATTCAAAGTCTGTACCAGACTGCCACAGGAGTCTATCAGTATCTGACAGGAAATAGGTATTCTTCACCGGAATTAGAAAGGTGTACCGAGTGGTATCCTCAGGACAGCTGCCAGGCACTGTACACTCGCCCGGAAGTATTTACTGCCATACAGGTACAAGGGCAAGCAAGTGGAGACGGTATTTATCCTGTGTTGATGCTGGAAGGTGCGATCGGGAGTGGGCGGCTGGGTGCTATCAGGGGGGCTGCGAGCCGACTGGGCTATCCTGTTTTGTATATGGACATAAAAAAGTTGCCGAACGATCCCGTTCGTGCTCATACAACTCTGCGCGAAGCACTTCGCGAAGTACGCATGCATGAAGCTGTATTCGTCATTCGCCATGCTGAGTTTGAGGGGGAGATGCAATCAATTTCGATTCATTTGGCGATGCATCTGCCACAGCCAGGTATGCGTATCGTAGTACTATGCGAGAGGCAAATGGGGAATATAGCGCTGCCTGGAGTTCCACAGTTGATCGTCCCCGTGACAGGGCTTCTTCGATCCGAAAAAGAAAAGTTACTGGTACAGTTACTTGACGGAGAATTTTGTGCGGAAATTGATACTTCTGAGTTCTGCCGACGCTTTTCATTCACACCCACAACTTTACCCTTGATCTTGCAGGAAGCTAAAAGTTATCGAGCCTTACGAAATACAGCAGACATTGTTCGTACGGTCGATTTGAACAAGGCTTTCAGGCTCCATGCAAGGAAAGATTTTGGTAAGCTAGCTCAGCGCAAGGAGCCTAAACGTACCTTTGATGACCTGGTAGCATCAGATGAGTTGAAAATACAGCTTACAGAGATTTTGATAGCAGCAAAGCATCGTGATGCCGTTCTGGAAATGGGCTTCGCCTCCAAAGTTGGTTATGGAACGGGAGTGAGTGCCTTATTTTGTGGCCACTCCGGAACGGGGAAAACCATGGCGGCAGAGGTAATAGCAGGACAGCTGGGTGTCGACTTAATCAAAGTAGATCTTTCTACAGTGGTTAACAAATATGTGGGGGAAACCGAAAAGAATTTGTCAAGAATTTTCGACCTCGCGGAAGCTGATGCAGGAGTGCTTTTTTTTGACGAAGCTGATGCTTTGTTTGGAAAACGCACCGCGGTGAGCGATTCAAAGGATCGGCATGCCAACATTGAAGTTGCATATCTTCTACAGAGGCTTGAAAACTATCCTGGATTGGTTATCCTGGCAACTAATAATCGCAACCATCTGGATGATGCTTTTACCCGTAGATTCACGTTCATTACAAGGTTTAATTTCCCTGATGCTGAACTTCGGGAGGAAATGTGGTTGAGAATATGGCCAAAGGAATTAAACATATCTGAGGATATTGATTTTGCTATGTTGGCAAGAAATTATGAGTTGACCGGGGCAAACATTCGTAATATAGCCCTGATGTCAGCTTGGAAGGCGAAAGATGAAGGAGTGAGCGGCATCACTGGAGAGCATATAAATCTAGCTTTGCGACGTGAATTGGAAAAAACTGGACGTTTATCAATAGCAATATAATATTAATATGAGGTTTTATGACTATGACTATTAGTGCAGACATATCCGTTCTTAAGGTTAATGAAGCATTATTAAGTGCACTTAAGGAATATGTTGATGATACTGTCGATATTCGGTTTGATCTTCCCGAACCGAATAGCCCTCCTATCCAGCCAACGGTTAGCATATTTTTGTATGATATTCATGAAGACTTAGTATTGAAAATGGGAGAGTCCCGGCAATATACTGGCGGCCAATTGAAACCATCCAAAGTTAATGTATGCTGTAATTATTTAATTATGTATTGGGATAAAGCAGCTACTGAAGGAAGTCCAGATGGTGGACCGTTAAACCAGTCAGCGATAGTAATGAATCAGGTATTAAATGCACTCATTAACAATCGTCAATTAAAAAATTTTCCCGGCGCATTTACTCGTGTTATACCACCAAAAGATGAGTTGGGTAGCCTTGGGAATTTTTGGCAGTCACTAGGAAATCGTCCCAGACTTGTACTTAATTATGCTGTGACGATCCCGGTATCTTTAACAAATCACAACGAGATTATATCTCCTATTGTGAAAAATGAACTTAGCATGAAGAAAAAATGACAAAGAGTCAGTGAATGAAAATTTAAGATGTATGCTATATAATTATTTTAATTAAAAATAGAATTGTTCTGTATTAATGCATGTAAAGCAATGCCATGTGCATTTATATTTTTTCTTTTTTAGGTAAGTGAGGTTGTGATCATTAAATTGTATATGTCAATATTATTAATCTTTTTTTTGATGAGAGCATGGCAGTAATGGTGATTATTTATATATAGAATACAAGTATTTAAGTGGGGAAATTTGTGAGGTTATTAAGGAAGTATTAATTATTTATGATTAAAATTAAATATGAACTTTTCATGTGGTTTTTGGCGCACTCAAAAAGGAAATAAACATGTTAAAGATGAAAGAAAGATCTTTATCAGGAAATTATTCAGATTACGAAGACCAGAGAGAGGTAAAGAATAATGATTCATATGATAAGATCGAAAACCTGCCAGTTAAGCATGTAGAACCAAGAAATGTTTTAAGTGTTAATCCCGAAAAAGAACAAAGTAATTCGAATAAAAAATACATAACAATTCCTATTGAAGAAATAGATAGGGATGCAACAGATGAATTGTTTGAAATAACTCGGTTAAACTCAACTCATACGAATATAGATAAAAATGGACCAAGATCAATTTTATTAGATGAACTTGAGACAATACTTGAGAGATATACTCACAACGACAAGGAGCTAGAAGGAGTTTTGAGAGAGATCGTTAACAGTATGACCTTGTCAGAGATAAGGAGCTTTAAATATGGGACTGATCTTTATGAGACAAATCCTTTTTTAGTTGAACGTTTAAAATTAAGGACTGGAAGTAAGATGCTGGGCATAACTAGTGGGATACTTCTAGGGGTTAGTGGTATTAGTTGGTTAGCAAACTCTATTTATAGTTGGGATGAGGAAAGTCAATATCAAGCAAGTGTAGCAAATACAGTAGCGGCGAGCACAGCTGCATTGGGTGGAATAACTTCCATTTTATTATTACGAAGCGCGATGAATAAAAATAATTTCGCAAAAGAGTCGACAATATTGAAAGAAAGGCTGATGACTTTAGTTAATATCAGGAAGAAGGGTATTAAATTCGAACCCTCATACATACTACCAGAATTAAAATAAATGCAATTATATTTTCTTACGGGTTTTATTATTTTACTAAATTAATAATTATTATATGAATACACAAAAATTTATTGTCTCCAGGATGGGGGGGTTATTGGTAAATAATTGAGTCAAAACACAAGATGATTTATTTTAGAGTGTGAGAAACTAAATGAATAAAAATTGATAGTAGATATATTTCAATAGTTAACTCCAACAAAAATTTAACGTTATATCAATTCCAATAAAAAGTTAACAAAATATTTCATTTATAACTTGAATAGTTGATTTTTGTTCTTGCTAAAAACAAAATGAAAATAATTTTATCTATGGAGTAAATAGTAAGCTTTACATCTAATAATGTATATTTTTAATAAGAGATTGTATTTATGAAAATTTCGCAGAACGGCATCTATGTAATCCATTATTTTGAGAGTTGTAAACTCCAGTCATATCCTGATCCTGGTAGTTTAGACGGTAATCCATGGACTATTGGATGGGGGCATACTGGTCCTGAAGTGATACCGGGACTGGTTTGGACACAAGAACAAGCAGATAAAGCTTTTCTGAACGATCTAAATAAGTTTGAACAAGGTGTTAACTCTCTTGTTACTGTTCCTTTAACTCAAGGGCAGTTTGATGCGTTGGTGAGCTTCTCATACAACGTTGGTTTGGATATAGACAGTGATAATGTTGCTGAAGGCTTAGGAGATTCAACCTTGCTAAGAAAGATTAACTTGTTAGACTACAAAGGTGCTTCAATGGAGTTTCATAAATGGAATAAAAACAATGGTAAAGTTATGTTGGGATTAACACGACGTCGTGTAGCTGAAGAGGCACTATTTAACGGTATGAATGGTGAGCAAGCAATTAAGCAAGCCCAAAACATTATGTGAACTAGAAAATTGTCACATTACTATTGAGTGGGATGTATAATACTTGATGGTATTGCTATTTTATATAAAATCTTTATGAGTGCCATATTAATGTTTGGGTGGGATGTTTTTTATTTCATCCAAAGCAACTTCATTTATTGATTTTTTTAGTTTACACCATGACGTTTTTAATGAAGATATTTTATGTAGCGTGGTAATTGAAACTTGGTTGAGATAATTTAAAAGTGTAAAATTAATCAGCGTGATTAAATCATTTATATCAATTTGAGATTTATTTGACTCAATAAATAATTATGCCCTTGTGCCTGATAATTTTCATATAAATAAAATTATCAGGCAAAGATTATTTAACAAGAGGAGTGATTAAAACGTAATGGAAAAAAAAAGACGGAAGTACTGAAAATGATGCAAGTGATAGCAGATTGAAAGATGGTAATGTAAAGGCCATTGTTTTTTATTTTATTGAGTTAATCAAGTCTATTGATACCTGGAAGAAATTATGGTTCACAGTTTTCATATCATTATTTTTTGGTATGATTATCGTCGTCTATCCATATAGAAATGACTTGTTTTTATGGTTTTTGGAAAGATCACAAGAGCCAATACTTAATAACAAAGAGGTCCCTGAAGAGGTTATTTCATTAGATAAAGATCTAAATCCTGATGCAATTGCAATTTGGGTTTTTGAAAGAAAGGAGAATATAAGAGTATTAAGATATATGTTTGTTAATGGTACTCGGGTTCCTGACTCCGAAGGTATGTCAAACATTATTTTAGTGCCTTACATTGCTGCGACTGATATTTTGGTCGAGTTAATAAATGAAGGTGTAGGTTGCTTTCAATCATCTGATGTATTTCATGAGCTAATGCCAATATCAAATTTAAAAATTAACTACTTTTGTGCAGCGTCAATTCCACCAAGATATGGAGTTGGTACAGGGGTTATAATTGTCGGATATAAAGTTGAGCCTCCTAATAATAGCTTTATCCGTCAACGTTTACGAATGTCTGCAGATAGATTAATTAGCAAGTAGTAAGTCCCCACTACTACCAAGACTAACTTGAGTGATTTTTTTAACCCATTTTATATTTACTCATAGATAAAAAGGGTTCATTTGTAAAACGTAATTTTTACTGCGTATATCGTAAGCGGCGAAAAAAGGAACAGGAACAACATGTTAAGTGCACAGAAAATAAAGAAGCTGAATTTGGATGTTAAAGGAGTTGAGCAACCATATGCATCGTCGAGAGATGAATCATATGATTCATATGATTCATATGATTCAAAGGACGATTTTATTAGCTTGCCTCAAATTGATTTAAATTACATTCAACTACTTGATGTGGCGAATAACAAAGAGGCTGGGTTATTAGCCCAGGAAAAAGAAGTAGCGGAACTACTACTAAAAGCTTTAGAAAATGATTCTGGAGTAAATAGCAGATTATCAAAATTAACAAATGAACAAATAAGAGTATTATTCCCATGCATATATGTCGAAGCAAATCACAAACTAAATCCCATCAAAGCTTATAACACTAAAGATAGAGGTGTGGGAGATAAAAATGTCGATGATAACGTTGCTATGTTACGTGGATATAGCACGTTTTTAAGTGCTGTTACTGAAGTTACGGAAGATAAAAAGAAAGGAAAATCCTTAGAGGAACGTGCTGATTCACTGCTTAATAGTTTTCATAAATTGGTTGGAACATTAGCGAATGTAGGTCTTGAGAATGTTTTTGGAGATCATGGTGCTTATTACAGTGTGAATGAAAAAGATATATACAATTTAGAAGGAATGAAGAAGAATCTGAAAGGAGGTGCTCTAGCCAAAAAATTAAAGACTTTATCTTGCGGTCATGAAGTAGGAGTTGTTACATTATATCCCAATATTATGTTTTGCGATATCAGAGAAAGTGCAGATCAAAAAAATAATATTATGCATGAGATTTTTATGAAATATCTTTCATGCCTTGATGATGGTGATGTTCTTGGTATATTTCAGGTGACCGCAGATTTTCAATTCTTACATTTGCTACAGAATGCAAATGGGCGTTCAAGCCAAATTATGCGAGATTGTGCGTTGATGCATTTAGGCTATCTTCCTCTTTCATCATTAACTAATATATCTCATTATTTGTCTCCACAACAACCAGTAGAGCTAGAACATTTTACATTCATGCAAAATATATCTGAAGAACTTTTATCGGGCGTAGAGGGAAAGAACTTGACACTTAGCTTATGTAAGAGAAATACCCATGAATTAAGGGCTGATTTGTCTAATAAAGCAAAGACGGATGTCATTAAGTTTGATGTTAATCTGTTTCTTAAATCTTAGTGATAACATAAATGCTTGTCTATATAATTATGATTTAATTTTTCCAGTTAATTATATAGTGTGCTGTTAATATGGACGGTAAATGATAAGGTATGATAAAAAAATAAAGACTTATTACAATAAATATGAGCAAAGCTACGGAGAAAAATTAGATAGTGTAGTTTCACTGAAATTACCGTCTTTAGCGAAAAAAACAACCATTGATAACTGCAATATTTCTATTGTTAAAAACTTCAATTGTGGGGATCTCATGTATGGATTATCCACATTGAGAGATCCGTTATATTTAAAAAAGTGGAAGACTTCCATAAAAATAATGTTTTTAATATCTCCTCTACCAAAAACAACTTATGGGCAAGAAGAGGGACTAGAAGTACTCGGTCAATGATAATTAATAGTTACAGTGATCCATTAAGGTCTGCATTAAGTAATGAATTCGATAGAATAAGAGAAGGTCATCATAAATTTAATTATTCTGTTTTGAATAAGGCTATGGAAATGGCTAAAATAGGAAGACCAGAGCGATTCGGATTTGATTTTAGAAATTATTTCGAAATTGCAGCTAAGCACAAAAAACTAAAAATTTCGTCTAAGCATGTCGATGAATGGTTATGGTGGAAAAGGGGGAGCAAAAATGGAATTGAAATGATAGCTCAGCAATCATCAGACTCTAAGCGTAGGTTACATTTTATCTTGGATGGATTAAATGTTCAAGGTGTTATAAATAAAGATAAAAATTTTTATGGACTTAAAATAACTGCCTCTGAACTAAGATATATATATAGAAACTGGGGCAGATTAAAAGATAAGGTTATATTTTACCTAAATGGTGAAGTTGTTAAAGCTCCATGGGAAAAATCCAATATATTTTATAAATAGTTGTTTTGTTTTCAGGATTCTACGGTGCATGATTAAGTGTCTTTCTATTGTTTATCACATTCTGTGAGACACCAATATAACCAATCTTGAACTCGCATCTTTACAGTATCAAAGTAAATGCCAAAGTATGGTGACTGAGATCTGCCAGTCGAAACTTAAGGGCATCATGTACACGACTATATTCCCTTAACCGATGTACTGATGTTGGCGGGATGAGGGTAGATAATTTATGCCAGATGATTCTGAACTGCTTGAGTAGATACAAAACATGTCAGTGAGGCTGAGTTACCGCCATATCTGGGCGTTGCTCTCTGGCAATCCGAAAAACTGGTTCTATCGGCCTCCAGCGCAAGTCGCGTATAGGCATCTGCATGGGCACATACCGATAAGGTAGCAAGTGAGAGCACTACAACAAATGACTTTAGCACAGTGTATCAGGTTAACGTTCACAGCTGGAATAGTTGAGCGCCAGCTAAACTTTGGCTGGGTATGTGTCTGACGTTATTTACTATATTGAACGAATAGCCCTACGTGTGGCACTAAAATATGAGAAGGTCAACGATGAAAAATTTAAATAAGAGAGCTAAATCCATGGTTATTGAACCATTGACCACGGATGAGCTGAAATCGCGGTTTAGAGCACGTAGCGTGCCGCTGGAGACAGACTTTCATGCTCTGATTGATGTGGCGGAGTGCGGTCGGCGGGCTGTGGGCCTAAATCCTGAGCAAACCCTAAATACAAGCAGTGGTTTAATGCTAGATCGCAGTCAACAATTGCTTGTGAAGCCTAATACCACGAAAGGGATTACGGTTGATGGAAGCGGAGTGGGAGTGGTGGCTAATGCGGGCAAAGGGATTACGGTTGATGGAAGCGGTGTGGGAGTGGTGGCTAATGCGGGCAAAGGGATTACGGTGGATGGAAGCGGTGTGGGAGTGGTGGCTAATGCGGGCAAAGGGATTACAGTCGATGGAGGCGGTGTCGGGGTGGTGGCCAACGCGGGAAAAGGGATTAGGGTTGATGAAAGCGGTGTCGGTGCAGACTATATTAAAATTCTTGCACTAATCCATGGTTGTGATCTGTATGCAGAGTTAATGGTATAAGATTTTTAACCAAATCGAGTGTTAATCCAACTCTTATTTATGTCTATAACACTGGTAACACGATCATTTCAAGTAAGTTTCCGCCTAAGCTAAATAATGTCTCTCAAGCAACATGTTACGAGAAGAAGTCAACTAACTCGTCATACACGAGTATAACGGATGCCCTCCTGTTTATGACATCTATTTATGAGGGGGGGACTTTGCAGGATGTAAGTGTATGTTCGACAAATGGAGTTTCTATTTTATATAAAGGCGATACTAAATTCTTAAAGATTTGAATAATCGAACTTTAAAATGTATTTAACTTTTTTATGAAGGCGAATGAGTCCATTCTGCATATATTTAATGATATTGAGTCAGACGTAACACATTTATAGGTTGCTTTTTTATCCGATAAATATTTATTACAATTCATGGTCTTAAACTTCATTTGCTAAATATATATTTCTTTAATAACTGACAAGGTTTGCAAAAAACATCAGTCCGTAAACACTATATGGATTTAAATAGGGTGTCAAGGGTAAAGAAACTCTTTAAATTTATTGTGTTATATTTGATGTGGCCGGGTTTTTAGTCTCTTGCACTAAAAGATTAACGCAATTAAAATTAGCAGCATTAAAAAACTCTATTCAATAGGCTTGTTTTTTATTTCAGTGATAATGCTTATTCCTGTAAGTAATTTATAAAGGATTATTTGTGGTGCAAGTCACAAGAAATTGCAGGTGATATTTTCATTTTTGTAATCAATATCCAAATTTGAATGAAATTGTTAAGGGTTAAGTAAACAATCTTGCTACATTCATTTCCTTTAGGTTTATAATCATGAAAACTATGTATTTGTTCGTCTTCTCAGTATGTCTCAACAAATCTATAAGGAGTTTATGGCTATGAGCCAGAAAAGTTTTTTCGATAAGCCAGCGCTGGCAGTCGCTCTGACAATTATCTCTACGTCCGCTTGGTCTGCGGGGTTTCAGCTTAACGAATTTTCTTCCTCTGGCCTTGGCCGTGCTTATTCCGGAGAAGGAGCTATAGCCGAGGATGCAGGTAACGCTAGTCGTAACCCTGCACTAATAATGATGTTTGACAGACCAATGTTTTCCGCTGGTGCAGTGTTTATCGATCCTGATGTGAATATTTCTGGCAGATCGCCATTTTCTGGAGCAAGCCTTAAAGCGGACAATATTGCACCGACTGCATGGGTTCCTAACCTGCACTTCGTTATGCCCACAGACGAACACTTTGGATGGGGTGCATCTGTAACATCTAATTACGGTCTGGCAACTGAATTCAACAACAATTACCCGACAGGCGACTATGGGGGGAAAACCGATTTAACTACTGTTAACCTAAATCTGAGCGGAGCTTATCGTTTGAACAATAGCTGGAGCTTTGGTATTGGGCTTAATTCCGTTTACGCTGACGCCAAAATTGAACGTTATGCCGGGGAACAAACAGCCAACCTTCCGAAAAATAGCGATAAAATTGCAAGTATGAAAGGTGATGAATGGGCCTATGGATGGAATGCTGGCATTCTTTATGAACTGGATAAAGATAACCGTTGGGGACTGACTTATCGTTCAGATGTTAAAATTGACTTCGAGGGAGATTATAAGAGCGGTATCTTAAGTGATGTAAACGGTATTGTTCCAGGTGCAGGCACCACCATACCTTGGGGTACTTCCGGTCAGTCTGTCCCTGGTTCGCTATCACTACATCTGCCTGAAATGTGGGAGATTTCAGGTTACAACCGCGTCACACCGCACTGGGCTATTCACTACAGCCTGACGTATACGGGCTGGAGTCAGTTCCAGGAGCTCAGAGCGACTGACAGTAATGGTCAGACTTTGTTTTATAAAGATGAAAGCTTCCATGATGCGTACCGCATTGCACTGGGGACTACATATTACATGAATAAGAATTGGACCTTTCGTTCCGGTATAGCTTTTGATGATAGCCCGGTACCGGCAGACAAGCGGTCTATTTCTATTCCAGATCAGGACCGATTATGGCTGAGCACAGGTGTAACTTATTCGGTTAACAGAAATATTTCCATCGACTCAGGAATCTCCTATATGCACGGCCAGAAAGTCACCTTTCAGGAAGGACCATATGAATTTACTTCAGAAGGTAAAGCCTGGCTTTATGGTATGAATTTCAACTACGTGTTCTAACTGTTGTTTAAACAAGGCGAAGATTTATCGCCTTGTTTAAAATAACTATCCTTAAATAATTATGCTGATGATATTTTTATGCCAAATAGCATGAAGCGTTTACAGTAAATAATAAAAATACAAGTCATTAGTAGGCGAGGGGATTGTATTTGAAAAAAATTCTACAGGGATGTATCCAATCCTTGACTAACGGGAGTCACCCTCTGAGCTTGGACATTGTAATGAACTATCAAAAAATAGTGAATCAGCAATTTTTGCGGACACGCTCAGTACGTTAACTACATCCCATGATGTATCGGATTTAATTATTAGATGCTAGCTAACCAACATGAAGGTCGCTAAGTCAATTCCGGTCATAACTCTTTTCAGTCGCTAGAGCCCACATGTAGTGTTACTGCCCAGATCAAAGCAGCGTGCGAGACTGGCTATTATCTGCCAGTCAACCCATACCTTAAAAAATGCACTTGAAGATATTATAGTTCCATTTTTTACCGCCACACTTGATATTTCTGTGCTCAATGGTGCTATAGCGAGACATTACTGGAGACTTGAAGTTGGAGAGTATCAAATGAGTGATAATTGCGATTAAATTTATCATAGTTAATGTTAAATTCATATCAGCAGTAGCCATAGCGCCAGCAGTCCAGACCGTCCTGATATTGCCCAGCTTCTGCATCCCATATCGGTTTGCACGCGGTGTTGTTAAACAACCAAGAGTAAGCCAGTTAATAGTTAAGGCTTCATTGTTATTTATGGTGCATCATGTACAAAAATTCAAAAAAACTGGAAACTTCAAGTACTCAACTAAGTGATATCTGCTACGACCTAAATATTTTTTCAGGAAGTGGTCAGCATGAGCTTAGATCAAAAAACGATACCCTTTATCTCGGAGGGGGTAATTCGACTTTTTCTTTAGGTATTCGACGCAATGCACACCGGACTGCTGCAATAGAATATATTCTATACGCGATAAAAAAAGAATATGGAATGAGTGACGATAAGGCTAGGATGTTGTTGCGAGATGTGCAAAGTGATGAAAATAAGATGACGGTTGAAGATCTGCGTAAATTAATCGCAAGTCAGCGCGAGCCAATTATAAATGAACCTGAATGCTTTAATCTGTCACAAGATGAGACTGATGTATGTGAAGAGCTTGAGTCACTTTTAAAGTCTAAATTATATGAAGAATATTATAAACTCACTAATGGTCCTAAAGATAAATGTGCAGATGCAGCGCTAAGCGTTTTTCGAATATTGTATCATACAACTGGATATTCTAATGTTAAAATTGAAGAGTTAGGGATTTGGCCTAATGGTGGCCGTAATACTATTCCTACCAATCATTATGTTGTGACAGCGTGCAAGGATAGGTATGAAATTGTAGTTGATTTAACAGCTGGGCAATTTACTTTATATGGACTTAATAAACCAATAATAAGTACCAGAAGTAATTGGCAATCCCAATGGCAACGAGCAGTGTCTAATAGACCTAATTTATTAATAAAAATGGCACCTGTTAACGGCTGCATTTCAGGATCGCCATTTAATGGCATATTCTCTCCTTTTGCCTATGCTTGGAAAACTGTTCCAGAAGGGAAATTACTAAAATCTCCGGGCTGGTATAAGACGACTTAGTCTAGAGTTCCGGACACGTATGAGCCTAAAAAACAAAAACGTTGGCGATGATTATCACCTTGTTGCCTGAAGCTTTATTCCCAGACAGTCTGCGGGCGGCATGGAAACAACAGGGTGAAGACGGACGCCGCGAACTGACGGAACGTTATGCTGCGCTCTGCCGGCACTACGGCATGCAGGGGGTGCACAACAATGCCGGGCGGGGCCACGAAAATGGTTCGGTTGAAAGCGCTCACGGCCATCTGAAAAGGCGTATCCGTCAGGCGCTGATCCTGCGGGGCAGTAACGACTTCAGCACCCTGGAAGAATATCAGGCCTTCATCACTCAGCAGGTCATGCGGCACAACCGCAACAATCAGGATCTGGTGAAGGAAGAGCGTCCTCATCTGAAGCCGCTGCCGCTTCGTCGCAGTGCCGACTACGACGAGCTGACGGTGAGGGTCAGTAGCAGCAGTACCATCAACGTGAGGCACGTCGTCTACAGCGTGCCTTCCCGGCTTGTTGGCCAGCTGTTGCGGGTGCGCTTATGGGACGATCGCCTGAGCTGTTACGTGGGCAGCAACGAGGTCATGAGCTGCCCCCGGGTCAGGCCTGAAAAAGGGAAAACGCGGGCCCGGCGTATCGACTTCCGGCATGTGATCGACAGTCTGGCGAAGAAGCCCGGTGTGTTCTGCCATGCAACGCTGCGAAATGACATCCTGCCGGATGATGAATGGCGGAGGCTCTGGCGTCGCCTGTGTAACCATCTGGAGCCCGAGATGGCGGGCAGGCTGATGGTGCATGCCCTGAAACTGGCAGCAGGATATGACGATATCTCAGTCGTGGCCCGAGGCATGGAGCAGATGCTGAATACCCCGGGAGAGGTGGATCTGCACCGGCTGATGCGCTTCCTGGGGATAAAGGAAAAGGAGCTGCCGGCGGTCAGCGTGGTGCAGCACAACCTGAGCAGTTATGAGCAACTGCTGCGTGGCAAGGGAGGTCTGCAGTGAGCAATATCCACCACCTTGAACGCAGCCTGCGTAAACTGCGCCTGACACGTGTTGGCGCGGAGTGGCATGCGCTGGAAAAACGCGCGCTGGCGGAAGGCTGGACCCCGTCGCGTTATCTGCTGACGTTATGCAATGAAGAGCTGCTGTGGCGCGAGAGCGAAAAACTGCGCCGCTATAAAAAGGAGGCGCGGTTGCCGGTGGCTAAAACGCTGAGCGAATACGACTTCAGCCAGGTGCCGGAACTGAATGGCGCTCAGTTCCGGCAGCTCTGCGAAACGACAGACTGGGTTGATGCGGGTGAAAACGTCCTGCTGTTCGGCGCCAGCGGGCTGGGAAAAAGCCATCTGGCGGCAGCGATCGTGGATGGCGTTGTAGCCCAGGGCTACCGGGCCCGGTTCTACAGCGCCGGAGAGCTGCTGCAGGAGCTGCGCAAAGCCAGAGCGCAGCTGAAACTGAATGAGCTGTTACTGAAACTGGATCGCTACCGGGTGATAGTGATGGATGACCTTGGTTATGTCAAACGCGACAACGCTGAAACGGGCGTGCTGTTCGAGTTAATCGCGCATCGGTACGAACGCGGGAGCCTGGTGATCACCAGTAACCATCCGTTCAGCACGTGGGGCAGCATCTTCGTGGATGAGACGATGGCGGTAGCCGCTGCAGACCGGTTGATCCATCACGGATATATGTTCGAACTGAAGGGAGAAAGTTACAGGAAAAAGACGGCAAAGGCAGTAACCAGCGCGGCTTAACGCCGCCCTAAAGGATGCGGCCAGCATAGTTGGCGCCAGTCGGCAAAACTAGTTGACGTCTCATATCCAGAGTGTTTTTGAACGTAACTGGCCGAAACCCGGACAAAACGCATGAATGAAATAGCATGGCTCTGGGCCTGGCCGGATATGGATGCGGAGCTGCAGGTAGGGCGACAGGTCTCTGACATGTTCTGTCATTACCGGCAGTCACAGGAAGAAAATGAGCGAGGCGGGCAGTTGTTTGTCGATCCCGCTCATCCTGGCGACATTGTGCTGTGTCATGCTTCAGCACCAGACCCTGCTGACCGTGCTGGCAGAACGTGGCTCGAACTGAACAGCGATCGCTGCCGCACTGAAATCGAGAGCGCAAACAGGAAGGGATTGCGCCTGGTTGGATACTGGCATACGCATCCGCAGACTGTCCCTCACATCTCAGGGAATGACATTGCCAGTTTTGCGCGATTCGCGAGGCAATATGCACGTGATCTCCCCCATCCCTTGGCGGTGATTGTCGGCACGTCACCATCGACCAAGGGCATTGAAGCCTGGATATTTCGGGAGGGCAGGTACCAGGAGGCAGTGTATATAGCATCCGTGTCGCGGTCTTAATGGGCCCAATTCATCAAGGCTCTTTATGTCGCATCAACGCAAAAAGCTCTGCCTGAAATAACGCATCATCCAGAGCATTATGGCTGGGTCTTCCTTTGGCAGATAAACGCTGTGTCATCATTGATGATTTGGTCTCAGACCACGTACAGCCTGTTGCCCCCATAAAGTAAGCTTTAATATCTAATGCACTGAAGCCAAATGGGTTGTTCCCCGTATATTTATGGAAGTAGTAATTGATGAATGACCAGTCAAAGGGGGCATTCAGTCCCGTAAAGACCGGCTTCTGGCTCGGTTCAAGGTGGGATGTGAGCCAGGTGGATAACTGAAGCATGGCGTCCGCGGGGGCTATGCCGGTGGTAGCCAGTGCCTGAAGATTAAATCCCGTCACTGCCAGCGCCTCAGGATCAAAGCCAGTACAGTCAGGCTTCAACTCGGCATAAAAACGCACGTCGGGCGCACGCACCAGACAGGCTCCAATGGAAAGCAGACTAAATAATCCCGGGACCGGGCCGGATGTTTCAATATCGACTGAAACGAAAATCTCGCTAGCATTCATAATCACTCCTGCGATTGAGGGCACTGCTATTCGGTTTGTAAAAGAAAACGATACGCTATTACGGGTGGTATGTATCTACCACACCACCCTTTAAGTAATGCCTTCATCAGACTAAAACCATATGCGCACTTCTGCTGTTCGCTCAGTGCGGACACATAACGTTCTGATTGCACGCACCGCCAAAACACGCTCGTGCCGTTTATGATGGATAAGCGGCAAAACCGACAACAAACCCCTGAAAACTCGCCAGAAACGCACAGGATAAATCATACCAGGATGCATGCTTATGCAGAAAGGTGCATCGGGTCTGATTTTGTCACGCTAACTCTCCCTCAGGTCTGTTTCTGTTACTTTCCGCAGTAAGTGATTTCACAACTTTTACCAGAGGCGCTCAAACCAAAAGTGCTTTTAAAGATGCTTTTTAGTGGGCTATAATTAGTTCTCAAACCGAGGGGGTAACATCATGGCATTTCAGGTTCTGACCACCACAGCAGCGAGTATTACTGAGCTTAAACGTGACCCAATGGGTACGTTTCATGCAGGGGATGGCGCTCCGGTAGCCATTTTGAATCGCAATGAGCCTGCATTTTACTGCGTACCACCGGCGCTCTATGCACAGCTGATGGAATTGCTGGAAGATGAGGAACTGGGACGCATTGTTGATGAGAGAGCCGGTGAAAGGGTTATCGAGATTAATATCGATGACCTATAAACTGGCCTCTAATGAATCGGCTCTGAAAGAATGGAAAAAACTGGGTCATACCCTACAGGAACAATTCAAAAAAAAAACTCAGGGAACGGCTGGAAAATCCCCGGGTTCCGGCATCACAACTCCATGGACGCAAGGATCAGTATAAAATTAAGCTGCGTGGAGCTGGATACCGCCTTGTCTATCGGGTTGAAGACGACATTGTTACGGTAACTGTCATTGGTGTGGGGAAGCGAGAAAATGACGATATTTATAATATGACCCGTTCCCGCAATTGACGTGTGGTCGTTAGTATTATTTTTGAGTCGTTTCCGGACCCATCTTCTTTCTGGGTAGTTTTGGCGCTTTAGTCCGGGGAATTTGCTGTGTGATTCGGTTATTCCACGGATGATCAGCAGCGGGTTTAATATAGTATTTTGAGCGTAGTTCGAAGCTTGCGTTGTCCACTCTCTCATGGACACTTTTCTCATTATCAAGCGGGATTGGCTCAGGTCCGTCAACGTATTTTTCCCAGCCCAGCGCTTTTCCTTCATACAGTACCGCTATCTGACCCTCAAAGTTCTCACAAACGGTCACGACCGCATGTCCTAGACGATAACCCCGGCCTTCACTGCGTATCTGAAAAGAATTGTTTTTGTACTGGAAAGTCAGATTTTTTGTAAGCGTACAGCGAGAACCGTATTGACGGGGAGGTGTTATTCAGTTGACAGGGTTACGCGCCAGGGTAACAGTTCGCTGACCTGATTGACCGGCCAGTCAGCTATAACGTTGAGTACATGACGGAGGTAGCTCTCTGGATCCACGCCGTTCAGTTTGCATGTACCGATCAGGCTGTACAGTAGCGCTCCGCGCTCACCACCGTGGTCAGAGCCGAAGAACAGGAAGTTTTTGCGCCCCAGGCTGACCATCCGCAGTTCATTTTCAGCGATGTTGTTATCGGCGTCGACCCAGCCGTCTTCCGCATAGTACGTCAGTTCCGGCCACTGGTTCAGAGCGTACGTGAACGCTTTCGCCAGCTCTGAGTGCCGCGACAGCGTTTTCATCTTTTCACGCAGCCAGCTTTCCAGGGATTTCAGTCGCAGTTTTGCTTTCTGCTGACGTTCGCCAAGGCGCTGCTCTGCCGGCATTCCCCTTATCTCCGCCTCAACAGCATACAGCTCGCCGATACGCTTCAGTGCCTCCTCCGTCAGCACTGATGGAGTACGAACGTGCACATCATGGATCTTGCGGCGGGCGTGAGCCCAGCAGGCTGCTTCAGTTATCTGTCCATTGCGGTACAGCTCGTTGAACCCGGCGTACGCATCCGCCTGCAGAACACCGCTGAAGCCCGCAAGATGGCTCTGCGGGTGGATGCCTTTTCTGTCCGGGCTGTAAGCGAACCACACGGCCGGCGCCAGCGCTGACCCGGCGTTGCGGTCGTCGCGAACGTACGTCCACAACCGCCCGGTCTTCGTTTTCTTGTTACCTGGCAACAGTACCGGGACGGGCGTGTCATCGGCGTGGAGTTTGCCGTCCGTCAGGACATAGTCCTGAAGCGCCTCTTCCAGTGGTGACAACAGCCGGCAACTTGCATCCACCCAGCCCGACAGCAGTGAGCGACTCAGCTCCACGCCCTGTCGGCCGTATATTTCAGATTGTCGATACAGCGGTGTGTGCTCTGCATATTTTGAGGTCAGCACACGGGCCAGAAGCCCCGGTCCTGCGATACCCCGTTCGATGGGCCGCGAAGGAGCGGGAGCCTGCACGATGGCATCGCACTGAGTACAGGTATGCTTTTCACGTACTGTCCGGATAACCCGGAAGGCGCTGCGCATCAGCTCCAGCTGTTCGGCGGCATCCTCACCCAGGTAGCTCAACGCTCCGCCACACTCCGGACAGCATGTCGCTGCCGGCAGCAGTCGTTTTTCGTCACGAGGGAGTGACTCCGGGAACGGTTTGCGGGTGCGGGTCTGACGCAGCGGGCGCTGCACTGCCGGGTCATCCACCCGACCAGTCAGCGTATCGCTTTCTTTCTGAAGCACCTTCAGGTCAGCTTCCATCTGTGCGATACGACGGGATACCTTTTCGGAACGGCTGCCGAAGTTCATCCGGCGGAGTTTATCCAGTTGCGCCTGCAGGTGGTCTATTTCGCGCTCACGGTCGGCCAGCTTTTCCAGCAGGGCACGGTTCAGCGCTTCCTGTTCGGCAAGCCGCTGTTTCAGCAGAAGGATTTTGTCAGAAGAGATGTCGTTCATAAGCCCGTATTTTACCAGGCTTATTCTGCAACAACCAGGATAAAGAGATTTACAGCATGGTCAGAGATGTCAGCAACCGTTTGGGGTGTCGCCAGTCGATGCCTTCCATCAGCATCGCCAGCTGTGCCGGGGTCAGGAACACTTTGCCATCACGGGCAGAGGGCCATGCGAAGCGACCGCGCTCCAGCCGTTTGGTCAGCAGGCACAGCCCGTCGCCGGTTGACCAGAGCAGTTTCACCTGACTGCCACTGCGTCCCCGGAAGATGAAGACGTGGCCGGACATCGGATCGTCTTTCAGCGCCGTCAGCACCTTTGCGGCCAGATGATAGAAATCGACTTTAATATCCCGACTCAGCGAGTCGTTCAAGTGTTGGAGGGGAACGTGGTAAACTGCTGCTTACCGCTGAAGATGCGGATTTACAACGGACCAGAACTGGTCTAACTGGCGCAATGAGCCGAAGAACATGGTGTGTTGCTGGAACTTATCAAGCCGGACATACCGGACGGAGATACTGAATATTTATCTGTTTAGAACCAAGAATGAAGCGCAGGAAATTACGGAGCGCAGGCAGCTAGAATATAACAGCTAGCGGTCTCATGAATCCCTGAGCAACCTGAAGCCGGAAGAGTACCGGCTGATGGCTGAAACCCGGAACTCTGAAGTGTGTGGAACTGAAAAAAGGTGTGCTTACGGTTCGAACTAAGTACACCTCGGAAGTTTTTCCTAAAACCCAAAAATCGGACTGTATTCGGGAGCATACCCTTCTCGTCTGAGCTGCTCGTAGAAATTGAGTAAAGTTCCCAATGAATGAATTTGAATAACGTGTCCAGCAGGATGAACAAATATAGGTTTATCCGTAATATCGAATCCTGGACTAAAAGGATTTCCAGTTTCATCATTATGCCAGACTAGTTTACCTCCCCGATAACCCTCAGAAAAAAATTCTTTATTGAGTGAGTCGATAATAGTTTTGCCAAAAAAATGTATGTTTCCCATATTGATGTCTTCATCTTGGCCAGATAACGCTTTTGGTTTAAGGGAATCATAATTGAAACGCCCCTTCAAAATCTTTGGTCGTAATTCTAGTGGCCTAATATTAAAAGATTGGTTAACCCGAGGAACTATTGAAAAAAGATCATAATCTGCAGTGATTGGCCGAGGCTCAGTATATTCAATTTCTGACTCTTTAGGATTACTCATAACCCGTACAGGATTGAATTTATCATCAAACACCTGTCCATCATCCTTAATAATGAAGTATTGTCGACCACTGGGGTAAAAAGCGGAATAACTATCCCCTCCATGGCTAGTTAGGTTTCCCGTATTAATTAATTCACTTATGTGGGTTCTACTGATTATTAAATTAATTGCTTTTGATCCATTTTTAACGGCGTCGGCTAAGTAATTAGTTTGTTTGCTATAAGAGGTTGTCGGGACTTTAGAATATATTGATTTTTCTGCGATAAATCCAGCAGTAGGCCCTGTAGTGCTGGATTTGGCTTTCATATGAAAATTTTTTGATGGGTAACCTTCACGTAAAAATGTCTCACTAAGCGGGTTGGGAGCTCTTATTCCAAGTACTACTCGATATTTTGATGACACGCGCTTAAATGCATCGATATATAATAAGTTTATATTCATATCTTTTATACTTAAAGATTTAATAATGTCGACATTATCTTCTCTGCTAATGAACTGTTTATATTCATAATCATCATGAACAGAATGAGAAGGTTCAGTCTTTTTTTTTGATCGCTGGTTCAAACATAAAACACCCAAATTTAATGAAGTACCCTCTATTATACTTATTGACTGTTGTAAGTAAACGGTCATTGAGGTATTCAGCAAAGAAAAAATGAGATTTAGCGCAATCTAAAATATCTGGACCACTGCCTCAGGTAGAAAACTCACGAAGATATCATGGGTTCTCATGTGAGCAGAACGAGTTCATTCTGGGCTATACTGGTTTTTAGTTTTTATAAAAACACCTTAAAAAAACAAATAAACTGGAAGCAGTTTACAGGAGGTGCACCTAAGAGGTGGTGAGAATTAAACCGGGAGAAAATTATCCGACCAAAACAGATGGCGATTTACTCACCCGAGTACTTCGGGAAGAAAACACTTATACGCGTTGAGTAAAGGCCGCCGCTGAAGTCAAGAGTGAACTGTCAGACAGAGATAAATCATTCAGTGAACTGGAGCGCACATCACGTGTCATTGCAGACATAGCAAATGCAGAACGCTATATGTAGCGGCTCGCATTCAGCGCCAGTTTTGTCCCACATTAACTGCAAATAAACATCGTCTTATCGACAGGCCGACTGCCAGGATTATTTCGAGCAGATTAGCAGTACGAGCTGGATTCAGCTGATTATTAAATAACACATTGATTTAAAGTGGTTTTGCATCAAGCTGATCCACTATGTCTTTCAGCCGGTAACCGTGCCGTGTGAGGGTCGGTTCCAGATCATCCAGCGTGGCGGTAATGGGTTTTTTGCCTGTCTGGTATCCTGCTTCCATTGCCAGTGTCTGGTGCAACTGTACATGCAGGGGTGTTCGCAGTTTCATCGCCAGCAGGCTGAGAGCTTCACCAGCAATCAGCCCGGGGTTACTCTGGACTTAACCAGAACAGTATTGCCATTGTGGTCAACACCATGAACAGCAGACATATTTTTGGCAAGATAAATACCGATTGTATGCGAAGAATTCAGGTAGCGTCGTAATGCTAGTCCGGTTTAGCCCAGACATACCAGATACAATAACTATCGATATCCACATTGAACCCATTACGTGCAATATGTCTTGAAAAGAAAACTATAGCTTTTCACCCAATAATTACAAAGATTATCCCCCCCCCGTAACAATTCTTAACCGCACGTTTCGAGTCCAAGCCAATTCCCTGGACTTAACTTTTGTAAAATATAGTAATTAAGCTCACATTTTTATAAGGAATGGGCCATCTCACTCACTCGGGAATACCTGTGCCAAATGAAAGAAAACCCGAAAAAGTCTGCAAAATACGGTTCTGGCACCTGAATATGGTGTTGCTGCTTCCCCCGTGTTAGTTACCTGGTGGCGCCGTGACCAGACTGTCAGCTATTCCGGCTAAATAGCATAAAAACTTTTACTATGAAAGCATAGACAATCAAGCTGTTTTGAGGGGGAGATACTTATTCGGATGCATTAATAAGAATAAAATTAATATAAAATCGTGACTTTAATTGCACCAATGAAAATATAGTATTTTTTTGTTGACAATTTTTTCAAATTTGTCATTTTTACTCACACGGAGGTTCATCTTTTTGATGGAATATTTATAATGTTCATTAAGGAAATCTTTATGCAAGAAAATGTAACTGCACTGAATCTCTCAATTTCAGAAGAAGTTTCAGCAGAACTGAAAGAATTTTTCGAACAACAAGCATCAATGGGTAATACCGGTCCATCGGCTGGTCACAAAGCAAACTACCAACTGATTACTTACAACGATTAACCGTGGGATTAGCCTTATTCAGCTGCCCTAAGAATTATTGCAGGGCAGATTTTTAAAGGGGAGGGACAATGTACAGAACACCGCTGGTGTACGCCTCTATTTTTTAATATGATGGGCAATTAGCCGTATTTCATCATACTAGTAACGCTGAAGCGCCGGTGAGCTATCGAGATTTATTCCCGGCACCTCCTGAATACGTGCTGCGCGAAAATTGCAGTGACGCAGGTGTATTAGGTATGCTGCAGGCCGGGGAAGTGATCAAGATAATTACCGGGATTGGGGATGTACTTACTGATACTGTCATGACTTACGATTCACAAAGCAATCGTTTCTCATTACTACGGCTCAAAAAACGCGTTAATTTAGTTATCAATACGCCTTATGATGAATTATGTGAGATTGAAAGTATCAATTTCAATCAATTGATGTCTATGAAAACACATAATGATAACCTGTTTTTATTGGATGTTAGGGAACATATTGAGCGGAATGTTTTTTCCATAGGAGGAATGCACATCCCGTTACGGGCGTTGCCAACGCGAATTGCTGAACTCCCTCAGGACCAGCTAATAGTGTGTTACTGTCAATCCGGAAGTCGGAGCAAACGCGCTACCCTGTTCCTACAGGAACAGGGATTTTCCCACGTCGTTAACCTTACCGGGGGGATTATGGGTGTGATATGAAGCGAAAAACAAAACATTCATCATAAGCACTCTTAAAAATACGCTCAAAGAACACAAAGAGATATGACTAATCCGATTGAAGTACAATAATTAGAATTTTTGCTGCTGTTTGCATAAGTCTGCAGAGATTGTGATTTTACAAATACAGAGTGATAATATGTTTACGAAAAAAAAACGCCCACAATCTAAAAAAATCAAACCTACCGATGACAACGCGGGGGAGTTAGTCTCGGGAAATATAGAAGATAATATTGCAAATTTTAATATCCCAAAGAATAAATCATTGTTGGATTTCAAAAAATGGGAACTGGTTACCATCGAAGGGAATTTTCCATTAGAACTCGATGATTTTTCAAAAATTGCCTCCAATAAAAAACCTAAAATATTTATTGTTGGAGATGGTCATGCATCTCCACCATTTAAATATTCAAGATACATTCCTGATTCAATGTACTATCTTGATAATTCTAAGTTGAATTTGTATGTTGAATTCACGCAAAGTGGATGGCTCGCCAATATTAGAAACCATTCTTGTCAATCCTCTTCAGGGCTAGACAGAGAGCTACCTGAAAACTTAATGAAAAAGAAATCTTTTTTAAACCCAAGTCTAAAGGCTAACGTCATTCCATGGGAAAATGAGGTTGTTAATAATTTGGCTGAGTCAATGTATGACATTCTTATATCTCATGCAAACGATTTTTCCAAAATGAGCAAGGTAACCCATGAAAAATTATATGTGCTCGCAACTTCTTTTACTGAGGAAATTAGTAAATATGCAGCAGACTTGGCTATAAAATTTAATAAAATTATTAATGAAACAATTCTCTATAAAGGCTTATCTGAAAGTTCCGGGAAAGAATTGATAAATATCCTTTCCGGAACTTGGCGCGATGAATATGTAAACAAATACTTGGCAAATAAAATTGCCGAACATGCTAACAGGAGGCAAGATGAAACATTTTTGGTTTCAGTTGGGGACGCCCATCTTGATGATAATTTTGGTTCAGTTCAACAACACCTGATAAGACTGCAATACTCTGAGCACTTACATTTTACACATCAAATTATCATGAATAAGAGTGCAAGGCTTGGACATTAATAATGTCTGTTGCTGTATGGCATTTACCACATTTATGGTCTTTTTATATTCCGAAAGGTAATGTTGAAGGGTGCGCACAATAGTTTAATGTGCTTTAAACCTTTCCTTTATCAATCTCCACATGGTTTCTTTTTTTATATCAGGAGATAGTATTCAGTGGTCAGTAACTGCTATAAGCTTGGTTGATTCATCCCACAGCAACGTGAACGAATGAGCAGCAGAACCGTGTTAAGCTAATGATTACCGACTTTCCTTAGTTGCGACTGTAAGTCCTGCAGAAGAGGTTGGTAATTACCCATTGAGCTTCGTAAAGAATCAAGGCTGGTACAAAAATTTTCGTACTTAATCTTCGAGATCGTGTCTCAGGCTTACCGCTAAAGTGGCGCGATAATCTGCCAGTCATTCAGAATATAATTGTTTCTCGCTGGCAGGTCTGGAAGAAATAACAAGGATCCATCTGGATCATTTTCTAAGAGGGGGCAGTTTGGATATCGAATCTATGGTCACTCCCTTTTTGCAACACTGATTTTCGACGATATCATTGGTTTGCTTAAATCTATCCGGCGTATAAATCGCACCATGTTGAGTTCCGTGCCTGATGAACCTCAGAAAAATTATACGGCTTCAGAAGAGACATTCCGATATACAGGTTTTTCAACAGGCCTGTCGGCAGTTTGTATCATCAATGATCAGTATTCGCAAAACCTGATAATTTATTGCTGTAGAGACTTACGACACGAACGTCTATTGTCGCGTCGTAAGCGCCCAGGCCATCCTGCCAGCTTTTTTGCCAGTGCCAGGTCACATGAAATTTGCTTTTTCTGCGCAGTAATTCCCTGACCCAGTCCGCCAGTTTACCTTTCTGGTGTACCAGTTTTTGTATGAATACTCTGGCGCACAGGACCAGTAATGTTCGGTTCTTTTTGTTGCCACGTTTCCTTATACCCAACAGAGTTGTTCGACCGCCGGTGCTGTACTAACGTGGGACCAGCTCCGTTGCCGCTGCGAAGTCACGGCTACTGGCGTAGTGTTTCCTGTCGCCAAGCTCAGTGGAGATAGTACTGGCCGTCAGAGTTGCCACACCGGGAATGGTCAGTAAACGTTCTCCGGCCTCATCCTCGTTTAGCTTTTGCATTAACTGAGCTTCCAGAACCTTTATTTTCTCAAGAAGGTAATGGTAGTATTGCTGCAATCTCTGCAATAACCGACTGAGATGCTATGGTAAATTATTATCTTCAAGAATGGTGCTCAGTCGGCGGATAAAAGTAGGCCCCTTCGGAACGCTGATACCAAACTCTAGAAGGAAAGCATGCATCTGATTAGTCGTTTTAACCTTATCCTACACAAACTATTCTCGCACCCAATTGAAAGAAAGCACGCATGGCCTGCTGAGACTCTGTTTTTGGCTGAACAAAACGCATTGATAGGTGTCAGGCTGCCTCACAGATAGCTTCAGCATCATCGAAACCATTTTTATTCGTTTTAATAAATGGTCGGACGAACTGTGGAGATATCAATTTTGGTGTATGCCCCAATTCTGTAAATTTGCAGGC